>NZ_JBEAII010000041.1:0-92446 GCF_040064515.1 Klebsiella sp. CN_Kp104
TCTATCACCGACCAAATTTGAAAAGCCTGCTCAATGAGCAGGCTTTTTTGCATCTGCGGCCCGAAGAGGATGAGAACCTCCGGGGGCAGAGGTTCGACTCGAGCGTAGCGAGAGAACGTTGCGTCAGCAACGGCCCGTAGGGCGAGCCACGAAGTGGCGAGTCATCCTCTATCACCGACCAAATTTGAAAAGCCTGCTCAATGAGCAGGCTTTTTTGCATCTTCGGCCCGAAGAGGTTCGACTCGAGCGCTTCCCTGATTGCGGCGCAAGCGCCTTATCAGGGCTACATTCGCACAGCGCATAGCCCGCTCGGTAGCCCGGCTCAGCGCAGCGCAAGCCGGGGCGAAAACCCCGCCATAATCACAAAAATCGCATTTCCCCGCGTATCTCGCCAGCTGTTCGCTGTTTTGTGACATCTTCCATTGCATTTTTTTATCGATGAACAGATCTTTTTTCGCGAAGCTTATGGCTAACTACAGCATTTTCCGCTGTGCGTTTTAACGTTCGCGCTATTAATCGCTCACATAATGGTCACATGGGAAGAAATTTTCACCATTTTTAAGAATTGTTTATCACCAGATGTTGCAAACTATTAAGGGGTTTATTCTGGCTTATGGCCGCTAGCATAAATTTCTCTGCTGAAAATAGCGCCACCAAGTTTTTTTAATCTTTGCCCACCGATTCTCACCCCTGACGCAAAACCCGGTTAGCTGTATTGACGTTTAACCATTCTGTTGACAGATTGTACGGCATGAGGGGCATTTCATGGAGAATCCGTACTGCAACTCAGTCGTTTTAGCGAACGGAATCCCCATCTCTCTCAACGCCTTCGGGCACCACCGACCAGACCGGGTAAAAAATAAATAAAGGTCTGGCGGCTATATGCAAACAACATCACAGTTTTGGAGCAGAATAATGAGTATTTCCTTGAAAAAGTCAGGGATGCTGAAGCTTGGTCTGAGCCTGGTCGCCATGACCGTTGCCGCAAGCGTACAAGCTAAAACCCTGGTTTATTGTTCTGAAGGTTCGCCGGAAGGCTTTAACCCACAGCTCTTCACCTCGGGTACCACCTATGACGCCAGTTCGGTGCCTATTTATAACCGTCTGGTTGAATTCAAAACCGGTACGACTGAAGTTATTCCTGGTCTTGCTGAGAAGTGGGATGTCAGCGAGGACGGTAAAACCTATACCTTCCACCTGCGTAAAGGTGTGAAGTGGCAGGATAATAAAGACTTTAAACCAACGCGCGAGCTGAATGCCGACGACGTGGTGTTCTCCTTCGACCGCCAGAAAAATGACAAAAACCCGTACCATAAAGTCTCTGGCGGCAGCTATGAGTACTTCGAAGGGATGGGCCTGCAGGACCTGATTAGCGAAGTGAAGAAAGTGGACGATAATACCGTCCAGTTCGTGCTGACTCGCCCGGAAGCGCCGTTCCTCGCTGACCTGGCGATGGACTTTGCTTCTATTCTGTCGAAAGAATATGCCGACAACATGCTGAAAGCCGGCACGCCGGAAAAAGTAGACCTTAACCCAATCGGCACCGGCCCATTCCAGCTGCTGCAGTATCAGAAAGACTCGCGCATTCTGTATAAAGCCTTCCCGGGCTACTGGGGCACCAAGCCGCAGATCGATCGTCTGGTCTTCTCCATCACTCCGGACGCTTCCGTACGCTACGCCAAGCTGCAGAAAAACGAGTGCCAGGTGATGCCGTATCCGAACCCGGCTGACATCGCGCGCATGAAGGAAGATAAAAACATCAACCTGCTGGAACAGCCGGGTCTGAACGTGGGTTATCTCTCCTTCAATACCGAGAAAAAACCGCTGGATAACGTCAAAGTTCGCCAGGCGCTGACCTACGCGGTGAACAAAGAAGCGATCATCAAAGCCGTTTATCAGGGCGCCGGCCAGTCGGCGAAGAACCTGATCCCGCCGACCATGTGGGGCTATAACGATGACGTTAAAGACTACACCTACGATCCTGAGAAGGCGAAGCAACTGTTGAAAGAAGCGGGCATGGAAAAAGGCTTCACCATCGACCTGTGGGCAATGCCGGTACAGCGTCCGTATAACCCGAACGCGCGCCGTATGGCTGAAATGATCCAGGCCGACTGGGCGAAAGTCGGCATACAGGCCAAGATCGTCACCTACGAGTGGGGCGAGTACCTGAAACGCGCGAAAGCGGGCGAGCATCAGACCGTGATGATGGGCTGGACCGGCGACAACGGGGATCCGGATAACTTCTTCGCGACCCTGTTCAGCTGCGCCGCGGCGAAAGACGGCTCTAACTACTCTCGCTGGTGCTATAAGCCGTTTGAAGACCTCATTCAACCGGCACGCGCCACCGACGACCACAACAAGCGTATTGAACTGTACAAACAGGCTCAGGTAGTGATGCATGACCAGGCTCCGGCGCTGATCATTGCTCACTCCACCGTTTACGAGCCAGTGCGTAAAGAAGTCAAAGGCTATGTGGTTGATCCGCTTGGCAAACACCACTTCGATAACGTCTCTGTCGAATAATAAGCACGATGCCTGACCCCCTCTCCCCGCGCGGGAGAGGCGGGGGGCGTATTCCCGCTATTCGGGGAGTACTTTTGTGAGCAATACAGACGCCTTGTCACCAGGCCTGGCGTCACTATAGAGAATCCGGGTTATGTTGCAGTTTATTCTCCGACGTTTGGGACTCGTCATCCCGACATTTATCGGTATTACCCTTCTCACCTTTGCTTTCGTTCATATGATCCCCGGCGATCCGGTGATGATTATGGCGGGCGAACGTGGTATTTCCCCCGAACGTCACGCGCAGTTGCTGGCCGAAATGGGCCTTGATAAGCCGCTGTGGCAGCAATATGCCCATTATATTTGGGGCGTACTGCACGGTGATTTAGGGATCTCGCTGAAAAGCCGAATTCCCGTGTGGCAAGAGTTTGTGCCTCGCTTCAAGGCCACCCTCGAACTGGGCGTCTGCGCGATGATTTTCGCCGTCGCCGTCGGTATTCCGGTGGGCGTGCTGGCTGCGGTAAAACGCGGTTCCATCTTTGACCACACTGCCGTGGGTCTGGCGCTGACCGGCTACTCGATGCCTATCTTCTGGTGGGGCATGATGCTGATTATGCTGGTTTCGGTACAGCTGAATCTGACGCCGGTCTCCGGGCGTATCAGCGATACGGTATTCCTTGACGATACCCTGCCGCTGACCGGTTTTATGCTGATTGACACCGCCATCTGGGGCGAGCAGGGCGACTTTATTGATGCCTTAATGCATATGATCCTACCCGCCATCGTGCTGGGTACGATTCCGCTGGCGGTGATCGTGCGTATGACCCGCTCATCGATGCTGGAAGTGCTTGGCGAGGATTACATCCGTACCGCACGAGCTAAGGGGTTGACCCGCATGCGGGTGATCGTCATCCATGCGCTACGCAACGCGATGCTGCCGGTGGTGACGGTGATTGGTCTCCAGGTGGGCACGCTGCTGGCGGGCGCCATTCTAACCGAAACCATTTTTTCGTGGCCAGGTTTAGGCCGCTGGCTTATCGATGCGCTACAGCGCCGCGATTATCCAGTTGTGCAGGGCGGGGTTCTGCTGGTGGCGACGATGATTATTCTCGTCAACCTGCTGGTCGACCTGCTGTACGGCGTGGTGAACCCGCGTATCCGGCATAAGAAGTAAGGGGCCATCATGTCACAAATTACAGAAAATAAAGTTGTCGCCGCACCGGTGCCAATGACCCCGCTGCAGGAGTTCTGGCACTATTTCAAACGCAATAAGGGTGCCGTCGTCGGGTTGGTGTATGTGGCGGTGATGATTATCATCGCGGTATTCGCCAACTTTCTCGCCCCTTATAACCCGGCGGATCAGTTCCGTGATTCGCTGCTGGCGCCGCCGTTCTGGCAGGATGGCGGCAGCCTGGCGCATCTGCTTGGCACCGATGACGTGGGTCGCGATATTCTCTCACGTCTGATGTACGGCGCGCGCCTGTCGCTGCTGGTGGGCTGTCTGGTGGTAGTACTGTCGCTGATCCTCGGCGTGGTGTTGGGGCTGATTGCTGGCTATTTCGGCGGGGTGGTGGACTCCATCATCATGCGCGTGGTCGATATCATGCTGGCGCTGCCTAGCCTGCTGCTGGCGTTGGTGCTGGTGGCAATCTTCGGGCCGTCAATCGTCAATGCTTCGCTGGCGCTCACCTTTGTTGCCCTACCGCACTATGTGCGTCTGACGCGCGCGGCGGTGCTGGTGGAAGTGCACCGCGATTACGTTACCGCTTCCCGCGTGGCGGGCGCCGGCGCGATGCGCCAGATGTTCGTTAATATTCTCCCTAACTGTCTTGCGCCGCTGATTGTTCAGGCGTCGCTGGGCTTCTCTAACGCCATTCTCGACATGGCAGCGCTGGGGTTCCTCGGTATGGGCGCGCAGCCGCCGACGCCTGAGTGGGGCACCATGCTTTCCGACGTATTGCAGTTCGCGCAAAGCGCCTGGTGGGTAGTGACCTTCCCGGGTGTGGCGATCCTGCTGACGGTGCTGGCATTTAACCTGATGGGTGACGGTCTGCGTGACGCGCTCGATCCCAAACTGAAGCAGTAAGAGGTTCGAGATGGCGTTATTAAATGTAGATAAGTTATCGGTGCATTTCGGCGATGAGAATGCGCCGTTCCGTGCCGTAGACCGCATCAGCTATAGCGTGAAGCAGGGCGAAGTGGTCGGCATCGTGGGGGAATCGGGTTCCGGTAAGTCGGTGAGCTCGCTGGCGATTATGGGGCTGATTGATTACCCCGGCCGGGTGATGGCGGACAAACTGGAATTTAACGGCCGCGATTTGCAGCGTATTTCGGAAAAAGAGCGGCGCCAGCTGGTGGGGGCGGAAGTGGCGATGATCTTCCAGGATCCGATGACCAGCCTCAACCCGTGCTTTACCGTCGGCTACCAGATTATGGAAGCGATTAAGGTCCATCAGGGTGGCAATAAGCAAACCCGCCGCCAGCGGGCGATCGACCTGCTGAACCTGGTGGGTATTCCTGACCCGGCGTCGCGGCTGGACGTTTATCCGCACCAGCTTTCCGGCGGGATGAGCCAGCGCGTGATGATCGCGATGGCGATCGCCTGCCGGCCAAAACTGCTGATTGCCGATGAACCGACCACCGCGCTGGATGTGACCATTCAGGCGCAGATTATCGAACTGCTGCTGGAGTTACAGCAGCAAGAGAATATGGCGCTGGTGCTGATTACCCACGATCTGGCGCTGGTGGCGGAAGCCGCGCATAAAATTATCGTCATGTACGCGGGTCAAGTGGTGGAGACCGGCGATGCGAAAGATATTTTCCGCGCGCCGCGTCACCCGTATACCCAGGCGTTATTGCGTGCGCTGCCGGAATTTGCCCAGGATAAAGCGCGTCTGGCATCGTTACCGGGTGTGGTGCCGGGGAAATACGATCGTCCTAACGGCTGCCTGCTGAACCCGCGCTGCCCCTACGCAACGGATAAATGCCGGAGCGAAGAGCCCGCGCTCGCGGATCTCGACGGCGGCCGTCAGTCTAAATGCCACTACCCACTCGATGATGCCGGGAGGCCTGGATTATGAGTACGCAAAAGGCCGCCACGCAGCAACCGCTGTTGCAGGCCATTGATCTGAAAAAACACTATCCGGTGAAGAAGGGTCTGTTCGCTCCGGAACGGCTGGTGAAAGCGCTGGATGGCGTCTCCTTTACTCTTGAACGCGGTAAAACGCTGGCGGTAGTGGGGGAGTCGGGCTGCGGCAAATCGACGCTGGGTCGTTTACTGACGATGATTGAAATTCCCACCGGCGGCGAGTTGTATTATCAGGGGCAGGATCTGCTCAAGCACGACCCGCAGGCGCAAAAGCTGCGGCGGCAAAAAATCCAGATTGTGTTCCAGAACCCGTATGGTTCGCTGAACCCGCGTAAAAAAGTGGGGCAGATTCTGGAAGAGCCGCTGTTGATTAACAGCAGCCTGAGCAAAGAGCAGCGGCGTGAAAAGGCGCTGGCGATGATGGCGAAGGTGGGCCTGAAAACGGAGCATTACGATCGCTACCCGCATATGTTCTCCGGCGGTCAGCGCCAGCGTATCGCCATTGCCCGCGGGCTGATGCTGGATCCGGATGTGGTGATTGCCGATGAGCCGGTCTCGGCGCTGGATGTTTCGGTACGCGCCCAGGTGCTGAACCTGATGATGGATTTGCAGCAGGATTTAGGGCTGTCCTACGTGTTTATCTCCCACGACCTGTCGGTCGTCGAGCACATCGCTGATGAAGTCATGGTGATGTATCTTGGCCGCTGCGTAGAGAAGGGGACCAAGGATCAGATCTTTAATAACCCGCGTCATCCGTATACTCAGGCGCTGCTGTCGGCGACGCCGCGACTGAACCCGGACGATCGGCGCGAGCGCATCAAGCTGACCGGCGAACTGCCGAGCCCGCTGAATCCGCCGCCGGGCTGCGCCTTTAATGCGCGTTGCCGCCGACGCTTTGGCCCATGCACCCAGCTTCAACCGCAGCTTAAGGATTACGGCGGCCAACTGGTGGCCTGCTTTGCCGTTGATCAGGATGAGAATCCGGAGAAAGCGCGGGCGTGATGGGAGGCGGGTTGTCGCGTGATGATTTCGGCGGGAGATGGCTGGAATGCGCCTCGCAGATTGCCAAAGGGCGGGGTGAAGGCGATGACACGGAGCAGTAGAATCGACGCCAAGCCGGGTTCGCCCGGTGAGGCGCAATGTTGCGGGGGCTTGAACCCCGGCGGCATAGATAAGTTGCTGGAAAGAGAAAACCCTCGCACGTTGCTGGTGTTAACCAGGCAACTGAACGAGGGCTATCATAACTCCAGACAAGTTAAAGATAGCCGCGAACGGTTGCCATTGCAATACAGGCGGCTCTATGACGCTCACACAGTTAGGTCTGATCTTATGGGACGATCTGGCGGCGCCGATAATTACTGGCATCGTGGTCAGTATTATCGTCAGCTGGATGCATAACCAGAAGTGACGGACCGGCGGGCGTGAGTCTGCTGCGTTGGCAATTTGCGCCCGAACAGGCCGCAGGAATTCTCCTGCGGCCTTTTTCGTCTTTACCTGGCGGCACGCAGAATGTGGTTGGATGCTGGAATGCGCCTCGCAGATTGCCAAAGGGCGTGGTGAAGGCGATGACACGGAGCAGTAGAATCGACGCCAAGCCGGGTTCGCCCGGTGAGGCGCAATGTTGCGGGGGCTTGAACCCCGGCGGCATAGATAAGTTGCTGGAAAGAGAAAACCCTCGCACGTTGCTGGTGTTAACCAGGCAACTGAACGAGGGCTATCATAACTCCAGACAAGTTAAAGATAGCCGCGAACGGTTGCCATTGCAATACAGGCGGCTCTATGACGCTCACACAGTTAGGTCTGATCTTATGGGACGATCTGGCAGCGCCGATAATCGCTGGCATCGTGGTCAGCATTATCGTCAGCTGGATGCATAACCAGAAGTGACGGACCGGCGGGCGTGAGTCTGCTGCGTTGGCAATTTGCGCCCGAACAGGCCGCAGGAATTCTCCTGCGGCCTTTTTCGTCTTTACCTGGCGGCACGCAGAATGTGGTTGGATGCTGGAATGCGCCTCGCAGATTGCCAAAGGGCGTGGTGAAGGCGATGACATGGAGCAGTAGAATCGACGCCAAGCCGGGTTCGCCCGGTGAGGCGCAATGTTGCGGGGGCTTGAACCCCGGCGGCATAAATAAGTTGCTGGAAAGAGAAAACCCTCGCACGTTGCTGGTATTAACCAGGCAACTGAACGAGGGCTATCACTAACTCCAAGCAAGTTAAAGATAGCCGCGAACGGTTGCCATTGCAATACAGGCGGCTCTATGACGCTCACACAGTTGGGTCTGATCTTATGGGACGATCTGGCGGCGCCGATAATCGCTGGCATTGTGGTCAGTATTATCGTCAGCTGGATGCATAACCAGAAGTGACGGACCGGCGGGCGTGAGTCTGCTGCGTTGGCAATTTGCGCCCGAACAGGCCGCAGGAATCCTCCTGCGGCCTTTTTCGTATTTACTGCGGATATGGCACCCAACTGCCGCCGTTGAGTTGCACGTAGGGTTTGCCCTGATACTGAATAACAATAGCGTTGGAGTTTTCCGATACCGCCGCGGTCTGCGGCAGGTTAGCGGTGTACTGCTGCCAGTTGACGTTATCCTCGGTAAACATCTTGCCGTCCAGCGCGCGCACCACCAGTTCAGAAACCGCGAGGTAGCTGGAAGGCTGTGTGATTTCCACCGCGGCGCCCTGGTGCGGCGCCTTCATGCCGAAGAATTTCACCGCCGCAGGGACGTTGGTAATCGATGGGCTTGGGATATCGCGCAGCCCGGAAACCTGCATCTTATCCCCCTTCAGCGCGGCGCCGTGTTCCGGCACCACCACCACCATCACTTTACGCCCCGATTTTTCCAGTTCGGTGAAGAAGGCGTCCAGCTCATCAAAGAATTTCTGCGCGCGAGCTTTGTAGTCTGCCGTTTTGCTTTGGCCGGGATAATGGTTGCCATCGTGCAGCGGCAGCGTGTTGTAGAAGGTCGCGGTACGCGGCGTGTTAAGCTTCTCGGTGGACTGTAGCCAGCGATCGAGCGTCGCCTGGTCGTCGTAAACCGGCGATCCGTCGAAGCCTTGCAGGATAACCGGCAAACCGCTCTGATCCATCAATGGACTTTGCATGCCGCCGAGTGAGCGAACCTCTTTGAGGAAGTCACCGAATACGCCGTTATGCCCCAGCATCAGCTGTTGGGTAAAGCCCAGTTTCGCCAGATTTTCGAACAGATAGCACTCGCTGCCCGATGGCTGATACAGGTTGCTATGAGATAGCTGGCCGCAGCTGGCGCGCAGCAGGCGAACCGCTGCCGGGCCGCTGTAGGAGGTCGCGGAGTTGAAGTTTTTGAAGACAATATCGAAATGTTTCCACAGCGGGTGATCCATCAGCCCGGCAGCCTCGATGTCCGACCATGACAGGGAACAGATATTGATCACCAGCAGATCAAACGGCTGCGCATCCTCAGGAAGCTGAGCGGGGAATGACGTTTTTCTTTTCTGTTCAGAAGCATAGAAAGTTTTCAGCCAGTTGCTGAGGTTAGCCGAGGTTGGCGGTTCGGTCTGCGGTGGGATATCGCCGCTGGCGGCAGCGCTGGTGGATGCCGCGGCTGTTGTGGTTCCACCGGTTGTTGCCGCCGGCGTGGCCGCTGCCGTGGTCGGCTGACCGGCAGGCCATAAGGTGAAGGAGGGCAGCAGCGGGCTGATAACCAGCCAGACCATGATAGCCGAAACAAATACGGTAACGCGTAGCCACTGGCTGATGAATAGCCACAGCACCAGCAGCACAAAGAAGGCGCCGACCATATTCCAGTTAATAAAGCGGGTGATCAGATCCCAGATGTAATCGGCGCTGAAACCGGCAATTTGCGAACCCTGGCTCATGATGCTTTCCGGACCCGGTAACCAGGTATCATGCCAGAACAGGGCAAAGCCGAGCGGAATCGCTATCCAGTGGCGTACCCGGTGCAGTTTTTCTCGGGGGATCGGCACCAGCAGAAAGGCGAGGAACACCAGGTTAAGCATCGGATGGAAGTTCAGGTACCCCGCCCACAGCAGGGCAAACTTCACCAGAAAATAGAAGTTCCAGCCAGACAGGCCGCGCCAGTACTGCCATAGCGGAAGCGGCGTAGCGGTAGTTTTTGCTTTGGTCATTTTTTCAGTTTGCCCTGCCTGGTCGCATTATCCCGGCGCAGCACGCCGGCTGGTTTCACATAACGGGGTTTAAAGAACATCAAACGCAATGTCGTGCGAATACGTCGCTGATAATGGCGCGTTAGATATCCCAGCGGGAAAAACAGCAGGGCGCACAATACGATCAGCTGAATGATATCGGCGATAGACATCATGACCGCGGTTCTCCGTCGGTGGAGAGCCGCCAGGGTTCCGGGATTCGCCGCCACTGGCGCCCATCGTGCTTAACGTTAAGAGCTTCGTTTTTGCCTATGGTAATTGGCAGCGGCGTGTTCCAGTTGTCCGGGGAGAGGCCCCGCATCAACAGGATTTCCGCTGAAATTTGCTTGTCTTCAAACCAAATCATACGGTTAGAGAAAATGTCTCCGGTCGGTAATGGGAAGATATGGTTTAATGCGGTGTCGAGGTCATTTACCCGGCAAAACGATAAGAACAGCACTAATCGATTATTACCGATCGTCACGATATCGCCCATGCGGTTAGGTTTACACAGGGTTAATGCCTGTTCAACACGTAGCCCCGGCGCAGGGCGTAACGCCACCATCACCCCTTTGCTATCCGGCGGCAGCAGCGTGTTGGCCATGATATTGCCGACCGCTTCACAGAAGGCGTCCCACTTTTGATAGCCGCGAAGTTTAAGCGGCCGGCTCCACGTCAACAGCGTGTTGAAATCTTCCGGAACGTGGCGAGTAAATTTCTGCTTTTGCACGCTTTCAATGAGCGTCAGGCAGCGTGAAAGCCCGGCGCTGCAGGGGATCACCATGTTGGCGCCGCTGCTTAGCAGCAAGCGTTCATCGGTGGCGCGCAGGCTCGGCGTTTGTTCACGTACCACGATTTTTAGGGCGCTGCCGCGCTGGCGACGCAGGGTATGGATATAGCGGCCGAGCTGCTCTATTTGTTCGTTCTGGGTGATGGAAAATAGCAAGGTGGCCGCTTGCGCGGTACGACCGGCTTCAAACACGGCATCATTGGTTTCGAACAGCGTCCAATATTCGGAAAGTGCGGGCGCCCCTTCCAGCACGCGCAAATTACTGAGGACGATTTTTTCGTCGCTGCGCGGCTGTACCACCGCTTCTTCGTTTTGCGCCAGTCGCCAGCCCTCATCATCGTGTAAAATAACCAACTGCTGCTGCGCGCTAATACCTTTCTCACTGCCCCACCATGCGATATCAAATAGATGGCTATCGCCCTGATAACGAATGCTGGCCAGCCCGGAAAGGGCTCGATACTGGCGTAATAACGGGGAAAGTTGTTTGTCGGTATCGTTAGCAGAATTAAGTATCATAAGAGAGCAGTTATGATATTTGGCCCATCGATTCGATTTTTCTACCCAATGGAGTAATTCTTCTGTTTTTATATTTTGCCAGGAATTTTCTGTACATAGCAGAATAAATAAATAATTGCCAGGTTCCATCGAACAAAGTAGGTCGCGGTGCAACTCCTTCAGGCCTTCCGGGCGATCGGGCATGGTGAATAATGCGATTTTATTAGGGCCGCGATCTTTTTTTAATGACATGACTTCTTTAGGGTTTTTTCCCATCACTATGGCGGCGACTTTGCTGTCCTGCGCCTGGCTTTCCAGCGTTTGATTCATCAGGCTGACGGCGTCGGCATAGCGGTCGACATTAAGCCACCACACCCCGCCAACGGGCATATGGCATACTTCGTCCCATAACGATGAAATACCCAACGTATATACAATATCCACGATGTCCCTCGCGCGCCCTATTTACAATGATTAGTTTACTAGCGAAAGCGTGAGAGTAAACCTAACATTGAAATTAAAGGACATCAGTTTTAGCATGTACACGTAATTTTAGGGATGAGCGGTTTACACTTCCTGGTTTTATAATGTGTTTTTCGAATGGACAGAGAAATGCCGGAAAAAGACCCTGCGGTACCTGGCGATGCGACGCTGGGATATACCTTCCAAAATGATTTCCTGGCATTAAGCCGGGCATTTTCCCTGCCGGATATTGATTACCACGATATTTCCCGACGCGAACAGCTCGCCGCGGCGTTGCAACGCTGGCCGCTGTTGGCCGAATTAGCAGAGAAAAAGTAAGGAAGCCGTCGATGGCGATTCTGGGATTACAAGGCATACGCGGCGGCGTAGGCACCACCTCCATTACCGCCGCACTGGCCTGGGCGCTACAGCTGCTCGGCGAAACGGTACTGGTGGTCGATGCCAGCCCGGACAATATGCTGCGCTTTTTTTTCAACGTTGATTTCGACCATCACAACGGCTGGGCGCGCTCGTTGATTGACGGTCGCGACTGGCGCGACGCCGGACTGCGCTACACCGCGCATATCGATCTTCTGCCGTTTGGCCGCCTGACCCCCGGCGAACGCGAGCACGTTGATAAACTGAGTCCGACCCTGGAACCCATCGCAGCGCAAATCAAATTGCTCGATCAGCAGGGGAGCCACCGCTGGCTGCTGCTTGATATTCCGGAAGGCTACTCTCCGCTTACCCGCGAACTGCTGAGCGTCTGCGATCGTGCGCTGCAGGTTGTGCACCCCGACGGTAACAGTCATATACGTCTGCATCAGCAGGCGCTGCCTGCCAACGCGGATATTTTGATTAACGACCTGCGCGTCGGCAGCCAGCTGCAGGAAGATCTCTATCAACTGTGGCTGGAAAGCCAGCGGCGTATTTTGCCGGTCACGATTCACCGCGATGAAGCGATGGCGGAGTGTCTGGCGGCGAAACAGCCTCTTGGCGAATACCGCCAGGATTCGCTGGCGGCGGAAGAGGTGCTGACGCTGGCCAACTGGTGCCTGCTGCACTATGCCAGGGAGGGGGCGGCATGATCCGCCTGAGTACGTTGCTGCTGGCGCCGCCGGTGGGCGAGCGCTTGAGTGAACGTTATGATGACTATCGTCAGCATGGCGCGTCGGTGCTTTCGGCTTTTCTCGGTTGCCTGTGGGCGTCGCTGGCGTGGGCATTCATGCCGCTTGAGACGCCGCGCTGGCAAGCTATTCGCGAACACCATGGCGACTATTTTCCGCATATTAATCCGCATCGCCCACGCCCGTTAGATCCGCTGCGCTATTTGCTGCAGTCGCTCTGGCTGCTGGCGACCCGGGTGCCGGAAGCGGATAAAAAAATAAACTGGCGCTCGCTGGCGGCGCTGGAAGGGGTTCACGGGCGCTACGCGCAGTGGCTGGAAAAATTACCGGAGAAGGTCAACACCCGTACCGGCCACCTCGATAAGCAAAAAGAGCTTGAACATCTGCATCCGCAGCTGCGGCGGCTGGTGCTTGGCACCATTACCTTCTTCTCGCTGATTCTGGCGCTGTTGTGTATCACCCAGCCGTTTAACCCGCTGTCGCAGTTTATCTTCCTGCTGTTACTGTGGGGCGTTGCGCTGCTGGTGCGGCGTATTCCGGGGCGTTTCTCTGCCCTGATGTTGATCGTGTTGTCATTGACCGTTTCTTGTCGCTATATCTGGTGGCGCTATACCTCCACGCTGAACTGGAATGATCCGGTCAGTCTGGTGTGCGGGCTGATTTTGCTGTTTGCCGAAACCTACGCCTGGATTGTGTTGGTGCTGGGCTATTTCCAGGTGGTGTGGCCGCTGAATCGCCAGCCGGTGCCGCTGCCGGAAGATATGAACGAATGGCCGACGGTGGATATCTTCGTGCCGACCTACAACGAAGATCTCAGCGTGGTGAAAAATACCATCTACGCTTCTCAGGGTATCGACTGGCCGAAGGATAAGCTCAATATCTGGATCCTTGATGACGGCGGGCGCGAAGAGTTTCGCCAGTTCGCGAAAGATGTCGGCGTACATTACATCGCGCGTACCAGTCACGAACATGCCAAGGCCGGCAATATCAACAATGCGCTGAAGTATGCGAAAGGCGAGTTCGTCTCTATTTTTGACTGTGACCACGTGCCCACCCGCTCGTTTCTGCAGATGACTATGGGGTGGTTCCTGAAGGATAAAAAGCTGGCGATGATGCAGACGCCGCACCACTTCTTCTCGCCGGATCCGTTCGAACGCAACCTGGGCCGTTTTCGTAAAACGCCAAATGAAGGGACGCTGTTTTACGGCCTGGTGCAGGACGGCAACGACATGTGGGATGCGACCTTTTTCTGCGGCTCCTGCGCGGTAATTCGCCGCGGCCCGCTGGATGAAATCGGCGGTATCGCCGTTGAAACGGTCACCGAGGATGCTCACACTTCACTGCGCCTGCATCGTCGTGGCCACACCTCCGCCTATATGCGCATCCCGCAGGCGGCGGGGCTGGCGACGGAAAGCTTGTCGGCGCATATCGGCCAGCGTATTCGCTGGGCGCGCGGGATGGTGCAGATTTTCCGTCTCGACAACCCCTTATTCGGTAAAGGGTTGAAGCTGGCGCAGCGTATCTGCTACGTCAACGCGATGCTGCACTTTTTGTCCGGTATCCCGCGGCTTATTTTCCTCACCGCGCCGCTGGCCTTCCTGCTGCTACACGCCTATATCATCTATGCGCCGGCGCTGATGATCGCCTTGTTCGTGCTGCCGCATATGATTCATGCCAGCCTGACCAACTCGAAGATCCAGGGCAAGTACCGCCACTCCTTCTGGAGTGAAATCTACGAAACGGTGTTGGCCTGGTATATCGCGCCGCCGACCTTCGTCGCGCTGATTAACCCGCATAAAGGCAAGTTTAACGTCACCGCCAAAGGCGGGCTGGTGAAAGACGAGTATGTCGATTGGGTTATCTCCCGCCCCTATATTTATCTGGTGTTGCTCAATCTGGTGGGCGTGGCGGTCGGCATCTGGCGCTTTATGTACGGGCCCGAAAACGAAATTTTAACCGTCTGGGTCAGTATCATCTGGGTGTTTTATAACTTAATCATCCTCGGCGGCGCCGTGGCGGTGTCGGTGGAGAGCAAACAGGTGCGGCGTTCGCACCGCGTCGAGATGTCAATGCCGGCGGCGATTGCCCGCCCGGATGGCCACCTGTTCTCCTGTACCGTTCATGACTACTCGGACGGCGGCCTGGGGATAAAAATTCACGGTGAAGCGCGGGTACTGGAAGGGCAACACGTGAATCTGCTGCTCAAACGCGGACAGCAAGAATATGACTTCCCGGTACGCGTCGCGCGGGTGAACGGCGGCGAAGTCGGTCTGCAATTGCTGCCGCTGACAAACCAGCAACATATTGATTTTGTGCAGTGTACGTTTGCCCGCGCTGATACGTGGGCGCTTTGGCAGGATAGCTTCCCGGAAGATAAGCCGATGGAAAGCCTGCTGGATATCCTCAAGCTGGGGTTCCGTGGATATCGTCACCTGGCGGAGTTCTCGCCGCCGTCGGTGAAGGTTATTTTCCGCTCGCTCACCTCGCTGGTGGCCTGGATTGTATCGTTTTTACCGCGCCGTCCCGAACGCGCCGCGGCGGTGCTTTCGGCAGAACCGGCAATGGCTCAACAATGATGATAATGCGATGAAAAGAAAACTTTCCTTGATTTGTGCAGTGGCGGTGGGAATGAGCAGTTGGTACCCCTTCGCAACATTTTCGGCTCCGGCGACGCCGCCGGAGGCCGTGGTTGCCGGAGCTCCAGCGACAGCGGCTCAGCCAGCGCCGGTCATTAACGATGGCCAGCCAACGGCGACGGTTATCGATCCTGCCGCACCGGTGGTGGTAGCGGACAACATTCCCTCTCGCGATGTGAAGCTGACTTTTGCGCAAATCGCGCCGCCGCCGGGGAGCATGGTGCTGCGCGGTTCGCATCCTGAGGGCGCCGTAGAGTTCGGTATGCGCAGCGATGAGGTGGTCGCCAAAGCGCTGCTCAATCTTGACTACACGCCGTCGCCTTCGCTGCTGCCGGTGCAGTCTCAACTGAAGGTTTATCTTAACGACGAGCTGATGGGCGTACTGCCGGTCACCAAAGAGCAACTGGGTAAAAAAGTGAGCGCCCAGATCCCCGTCGATCCGCTGTATATCACCGATTTTAACCGCGTGCGGCTGGAGTTCGTCGGCCACTATCGCGACGTTTGCGAAAACCCGGCGAGCAGTACGTTGTGGCTTGATATCGGTCGTGAGAGCTCGCTGGATTTAACCTATCAGTCGCTGCAGGTCCGTAACGATCTCTCCCACTTCCCGGTGCCGTTCTACGACTCGCGCGACAACCGTCCGCTGACGTTGCCGATGGTTTTTGCTGCTGCGCCTGACGTCATACAACAGCAGGCGGCGGCGATTGTCGCCTCCTGGTTTGGCAGCAAGGCTGGCTGGCGCGGCCAGCAGTTCCCGGTCCACTTCAATGAGATACCGGAACGTAACGCTATCATCTTCGCGACCAACGATAAGCGTCCGGACTTCCTGCGCGACCATCCGCCGGTGAAAGCGCCGACTATCGAAATGGTCAACCATCCGAGCAACCCGTACGTCAAGCTGCTGGTGATCTTCGGTCGCAACGATCAAGACCTGCTGTTGGCGGCCAAGGGCATTGCCCAGGGGAATATTTTGTTCCGCGGCGATAGTGTTGTCGTGGATGGCGTGAAAGAGTTGAAAGCCCGCCAGCCCTATGACGCGCCGAACTGGGTTCGTACCGACAGGCCGGTGACTTTCGGCGAGCTGAAAACCTATGAACAGCAACTGCAATCAAGCGGCCTGGTGCCAGATTCGATTAACGTGGCGCTGAATCTGCCGCCGGATCTGTATCTGCTGCGCGCTAACGGCATCGATATGGACCTCAAGTATCGCTATACCATGCCGCCGATCAAAGATAGCTCGCGAATGGATATCAGCCTAAACGATCAGTTCCTGCAGTCGTTCAGCCTCAATAGCTCGCAGGATGTGAATAAGCTGATTTTACGCCTACCGGTGCTGCAGGGGTTACTGGACGGCCAGAACCAGGTGACCATACCCGCGCTGCGCCTGGGCGCGATGAACCAGCTGCGCTTCGATTTCCAGTACATGAACCCGATGCCCGGCGGCAACATCGATAACTGCATTACCTTCCAGCCGGTGCAAAATCACGTGGTCATCGGCGATGACTCCACCATCGATTTTTCGAAGTATTACCACTTCCTGGCGATGCCGGATCTGCGCGTCTTCGCCAACGCCGGTTTCCCGTATACCCGCATGGCCGATCTCTCTCAGACGCTGATCGTGGTGCCGAAAACGCCTGATGCGGGCCAGGTGGAGACGCTACTGCAGGCGGTAGGTGGCATCGGCGCGCAGAGCGGGCTGGCGGCTATCAACTTGCAGATGACCGATGACGGTAACCAGATTAAGGGCAAAGATGCCGACCTGATGCTGATTGGCGCTATTCCGCCATCGCTGAAAGACGACAGCAAAATCAATCTGCTGGTTGAGGCGACCAAAAGCTGGGTGAAAACGCCGATGCGTCACTATGACCTGGCCAGCATCTACCCGGACGATGACGCCCGCACGCCGCATACGCGAACCGACATCACCTCTTCCGGGCCAATGGCGGCGATTATCGGCTTCCAGTCGCCATACAACGACCAGCGCAGCGTGATCGCCCTGATGGCCGATAGCCCACGCGGCAACGAGCTGCTTACAAACGCCTTAAATGACAGCGGCAAACGGGCGGCGATGTTCGGTTCGGTGGCGGTGATTCGCGAATCCGGCGTCAATAGCCTGCGGGTTGGCGATATCTATTATGTCGGCCATCTGCCGTGGTTCGAGCGCATCTGGTTTGCGCTCTCCAGCCATCCGATACTGTTGGCGATTCTGGCGGCAGTCAGCATTGTGCTGCTGGCGTGGGTGCTGTGGCGCATGCTGCGTATTCTCAGCCGTCGCCGTCTTGATCCTGATGATGAGTAATTGCTGATGAACGCATTTCGTGGGGTACTTCTCTCGGTGTTGATGCTGGCGGCGGGGCAGGTTAGCGCCGCCTGCCAGTGGCCCGCCTGGGAGCAGTTTAAAAAAGCTTATGTCAGTGCCGAAGGGCGGGTCATCGACCCCAGCGATGCGCGCAAAATCACCACCTCCGAAGGGCAAAGCTACGCGCTGTTCTTCGCTCTCGCGGCCAACGATCGCCAGGGCTTCGATAAGCTGTTCCAGTGGACGCAGAACAACCTGGCGCAGGGCGATCTGCGCGCCCATCTGCCGGGATGGCTATGGGGGAAAAAGAGCGAGGATGAATGGACGGTGCTGGACAGCAATTCGGCTGCGGATTCTGATTTGTGGATTGCCTGGGCGCTGCTGGAAGCCGGACGCCTGTGGAAGGTTGATAACTATACTGAGGTAGGAAAAGCGCTGCTGGCGCGGATTGCCGATGAAGAAGTCGGTGATGTTCCGGGGCTCGGGCCGTCGGTACTGCCGGGGAAAGTTGGTTTCGCGGACGACAAGGGCTGGCGCTTTAATCCAAGTTATCTGCCGCCGCAGCTCGCCACCTACTTTACCCGCTTTGGCGCGCCGTGGCCGAAGATCCGCGACAGCAATCTGCGACTGCTGCTGGAAACGGCGCCAAAAGGCTTCTCGCCGGACTGGGTGCGCTATGAGAAAGGCAGCGGCTGGCAGTTGAAAACCGATAAACCGATTATTGGCAGCTATGACGCTATCCGCGTCTATCTGTGGGTCGGAATGCTCAATAACGCCGATAAACAAAAAGCGCCGCTATTGGCGCGTTTCAAACCGATGGCGGTTCAAACGATCAAACAGGGATTACCGCCGGAAAAAACCAATATCGCCAGCGGGAAAACGACTGGCGAGGGGCCGGTTGGCTTTTCCGCCGCCATGCTGCCGTTTTTACAAGATGACGACGCCCGCGCGCTACAACGCCAACGGGTCGCCGATCATTATCCCGACGCGGACGCCTACTACAGCGCGGTGCTGACGCTGTTCGGCCAGGGGTGGGATCAACATCGTTTTCGTTTCGCCGCGGGTGGCGAATTACAACCTGACTGGAACCAGGCATGCGCAAGTTCTCACTAAGCTTCATCACGCTGTCTGTCGGCCTTGGCCTGTTGCCGCTGGCGCAGGCGGAGAATACCCCTGCACAGCAGCATCTGCTGGAACAAGTGCGTCTCGGCGAGGCCAGCAGTCGTGAGGACCTGGTGCGTCAGTCACTTTATAGGCTGGAACTGATCGACCCGAATAACCCCGATTATCTTGCCGCGCGGACGCGCTATCTGCTGCGCCAGGGCGACACCGCCGGCGCGCAAAAGCAACTCGATCTGCTGGCAAAGCTGGCCCCGGAATCGTCGGCGCTACAAGCGACGCGCAACGAGATGAAGATCAGTACCGGTAGCGGTCGCCAGGCGTTGCAGCAGGCGCGATTGCTCGGCGTTGCCGGGAAGGTCGATGAAGCCGTCGCCGCCTATGAAAAGCTCTTCGGCGGCGTCCCAACGGATACCGAAGCCGCTATCGAATACTGGACGCTGGTGGCGCGATTGCCCGCTCGCCATAGCGAAGGCGTCAGCCAGCTGAAAAAACTCAATGCCAGTACTCCGGATAACGTCACGCTATTGACCTCGCTGGCGAAGCAGATGTTTTCAGATAACAAGCCGCAGGAAGGCTTCGCCTATCTGGAACAGATGGCGCGTTCGGCCTCAGGCCGCGGAATTGCGGCTGATATGTGGCTCGGCGAAATTAAAAGTATGCCGGTCAGCAGAGGCAGCGTTCAGGCACTACAGCGATTCCTGCTCCAGTTCCCCGCCGGTTCCGCTGCCGCTAATGCCCGGGTGTTGCTGGCGCAGCAGCAAACTCAACTGCAAGACCCAGCCTTCCGCGCCAAAAGCGAAGGGCTGGCGGCGGTGAAATCCGGGAATGCGGCGCAGGCGGTGGCCGATCTGCAGCAGGCGGTACGCGCGGATGCCCGCGATAGCGATGCCGTCGGCGCGCTGGGCGCCGCCTACTCACAGCGCGGCGATCGGGCGCGGGCGGTGGCGCAGCTTAATAAAGCGATCGCGATGGATCCGAAAAGCCCGAATCGCGATAAGTGGGACAGTTTGCTGAAGACCAACCGCTATTGGTTGTTGATTAAACAGGGCGATAACGCGCTGAAAGCAGGCCAACTGGCGCAGGCGCAAAATGCGTACGCCCAGGCGCAGCGGGTGGATAACACCGACAGTTACGCGGTTCTGGGGTTAGGCGATGTCGCCGCGGCGCGCAAAGATGACGCCGCCGCCGAACGCTACTATCGCCAGGCGTTACGCATGGATCGCGACAATAATCTCGCCGTACGCGGTCTGGCGAATGTTTATCGTCGTGAATCGCCGGAAAAAGCCAGCGCCTATATTGCCAGCCTCCCCGCCAGCCAGCGGCGCAGTATTGATGATATCGAACGCAGTCTTACCAACGATCGGCTGGAAAAACAGGCCGAAGCGCTGGAAAGCCAGGGCAGCTGGGCGCAGGCCGCGGAGGTGCAGCGGCGGCGTCTGGCTCTGGATCCTGAAAGCGTGTGGATAACCTATCGGTTGGCGAAAGATCTAGTCAGCGCCGGCCAGCGGCCGGAAGCGGACGCGCTGATGCGTAACATGGCCAACCGCAAGCCGGGCGATGCCGAACGGGTTTACGCCTACGGCCTCTATTTGTCCGGTAATAATCAGGATGATAGGGCGCTGGCGCAAATTAACGCGCTGCCGCGCGGACAGTGGACCGATAATATTCGTGAACTGGAAGGGCGTCTGCAAAGCGACAAAGTGATGCGCGAGGCCAACCAACTTCGCGATAGCGGGCAGGAAGCGCAGGCCATTGCCTTGATTAAACAGCAGCCGGAATCGATCCGCTACGATCTGGCGTTGGCGGATTGGGCGCAGCAGCGCGGCGATAGCGCAGAGGCGATAGCCCAGTACCATCGGGTGCTGAGCCAGCAGGCTGATAATGGCGATGCGCGTCTTGGCCTGGCGGAAGTCTATCTCGCCGAGGGCGATAAAAACGCCGCCCGCGCGCAGGTCGCGCAGTTGAAGGATGCGGATACGGAATCGATCAACATGCAGCGCCGGGTAGCGCTGGCCCGCGCCGGATTTGACGATACCGCGGGCGCGCAACAAATATTTGACCGCATCGTGCCGCAGGCGAAAAGCCAGCCGCCGTCGATGGAAAGCGCGCTGGTGCTGCGTGATGCCGCGCGTTTCCAGACGCAAAGCGAGCAACCACAGCAGGCCCTGGAAAGCTATAAAGACGCGATGGTGGCCTCGGGCGTGACCCGCGTTCGCCCGCAGGATAATGACACCTTTACCCGCCTGACCCGCAACGATAGCCAGGATGACTGGCTGAAGCGCGGGATCCGCAGCGACGCCGCCGATCTTTATCGCCAGCAGGATCTTAACGTTACCCTTGAGCACGACTATTGGGGATCGAGCGGCACCGGCGGTTATTCAGACCTCAAAGCGCACACTACCATGTTGCAGGTGGACGCGCCGTTGTATGACGGGCGGATGTTCTTCCGTACCGATGTGGTGAATATGAACGCCGGGTCGTTTTCCACTAATAGCGATGGCGGTTATTCGCCGAGTTGGGGAACCTGTGGCGAAATTAGCTGCTATGGCGGCAGTAAAAATCAGAGCGATGGCGGCGCCAGCGTAGCGGTTGGCTGGAAGAACGACACCTGGAGCGGCGATATCGGCACCACGCCGATGGGCTTTAACGTGGTGGATGTCGTGGGGGGACTGAGTTATAGCGGCGATGCCGGCCCGGTCGGCTATACCGTCAACGTCCACCGGCGACCCATTTCCAGCTCGTTGCTCTCCTTCGGCGGGCAAAAAGATAATCCTAACGACGGCCATACCGGCACTACCTGGGGCGGCGTCCGCGCCGCCGGCGGCGGCATCAGCCTCAGCTACGATAAAGGCGAGGCTAACGGCATCTGGTCATCGCTGGGGGCTGACCAACTCACCGGCAAAAACGTCGAGGACAACTGGCGCGTACGCTGGATGACCGGTTACTACTATAAAGCGATCAATGAAAATAATCGCCGGGTGACCGTCGGCCTGACCAATATGATCTGGCACTACGACAAAGACCTCAGCGGTTACACGCTGGGCCAGGGCGGTTACTACAGCCCGCAGGAGTATCTCTCCTTCTCGGTGCCGGTCATCTGGCGTCAGCGTACCGAAAACTGGTCGTGGGAACTCGGCGGGTCGGTGTCGTGGTCCCATTCGCGTACGCAAACTCATGCGCGCTATCCGTTGCTGAATTTGATTCCTTCGCAGTATCGCTACGATGCCAGCCAGCAAAAAGAAGAGGGCGGCAGCAGCCAGGGCTTCGGTTATACCGCACGGGCGCTGGTGGAACGGCGAGTCACCGGCAACTGGTTTGTCGGCGCGGCTGTGGATATTCAGCAGGCTAAAGATTACACCCCGAGCCACGCGCTGCTGTACGTGCGCTATTCTGCTTCCGGCTGGCAGGGCGACATGGATATGCCGCCGCAGCCGTTGGTGCCTTATGCGGATTGGTAGCAGATTAGCCTGATTTCTACGGCTAATCGCCAATCCACCGCGCTGTTCGCGTATACTCGCCGTACCTCGCCCGCCGCTTTCGGGAAGAACCCGCCTTGCGGGCGAGAGCGAACCATTTGCGTATATAATCAGCCTGAAAACGACCGGTATTGATGGATCTTGCCGGATAGTCGTTCAGTTTCAGTGGAGAACACAGTTGCGCGTCAGCCGCTCACTTACAATTAAACAGATGGCGATGGTCGCGAGCGTGTCCATGGCGTTTGTCCTGGTCTTTTGCTCTATTTTGCTGTTTCACTTCGTGCAACAGAGTCGCTATACCACGGCCACGCAATTAGAAAGTATCGCCCGTTCCGTTCGCGAGCCCCTGTCGGCGGCAATTTTGAAAGCCGATATTCCCGAAGCGGAAGCCATTCTGGGCCGCATTCAGCCTGCTGGGATCGTCAGCCGGGCGGATGTGGTGCTACCAAATCAATTTCAGGCGCTGCGGATGCGCTTTATTCCCGAACGCCCGGTGCCGGTGATGATCACCCGCCTGTTTGAACTACCGGTGCAGATATCCCTGCCGATTTACTCGCTTGAGCGCCCGGCAAACCCGCAGCCGCTGGCCTATCTGGTGCTGCAGGCGGATTCCTATCGCATGTATAAATTCGTCATGAGCGCGCTTGCGACGTTAGTGACTACTTACTTACTTTTGGTGCTTATTTTGACGGTGGCGCTAACCTGGTGCATTAACCGGCTGATTGTTCGCCCGCTGCGCGCCATCGCCCGCGAGCTTAACGATATTCCGCCGCAGGAGCGGCTCGGACATCAGCTGAGCCTGCCGCGACTGCACCAGGATGATGAAATCGGCATGCTGGTGCGTTGCTACAATCGCAACCAGCAGTCTTTGCTGCGTCAGCATGATGAGCTATCGCTGCAATCGACCCGTTTCCCGGTGTCTGAGCTCCCCAACAAAGCCTTTTTGATGGCGATGCTGGAGCAGACCACAACCCGTCCACAACCCTCGGCGCTGCTGGTGGTAGCCTGTGAGACCTTGCAAGATGCCGCAGGCGTCCTGAAAGAGAGCCAGCGCGAGATGCTGCTCCTGACGCTGGTTGAGAAGCTGAAAGCGGTTATCCCACCCAATATGGTGCTGACGCAGGTGAGCGGTTACGATTTCGCTATTTTCGCCCCCGGACTCAGCAAGCCGTGGGAAGCGGTGTCGTTAAGTAAGCAAGTGCTTACTTCTATTAGCGAGCGATTGCCGCTGCACGGTGTCCAGCTGCGGCCCTGCGCCAGTGTCGGTATCGCGATGTTTAATAGCGAACTGAGCGCCGAACAGTTTTATCGTCGGGCGGTTTCCGCCGCGGTGACGGCGCGGCGCAAGGGCAAAAATCAGATCGAGTTCTTTGACCCCGAGCAGATGGAAAAAGCCCAGCGTCGGTTAATGGAAGAGCACGATATCCTCACCGCGCTCGAGAATCAGCAGTTCGCCATCTGGTTTCAACCGCAGGTGGATATTGCCAGCGGCGATATTTGCGGTGCGGAAGTTCTGCTTCGCCAGCGACAGGCCGATGGCGGTTGGTCGCTGCCGTGCGATCTGATTGAGCGTATTGAAAACTGCGGGCTGATGGTGCCGGTAGGCTATTGGGTGATGGAAGAAGCCTGCCGCCAGCTGGCAGCCTGGCAGCAGCAGGGGATCATGTTGCCGTTGTCGGTGAATGTCTCGTTACTGCAGTTGCTGCATCCTGACCGCGGCGTTGAGCTACTGGCACTCATTGAACGCTATCGTATCGCCCCGGGCACCTTGGTGCTGGAGGTGACGGAAAGCTGCCGTCTCGAGGATCCGCAGGCGGTGATTGACCTGCTGCGCCCGCTGCGCGACGCCGGCACGCGTATTGCGCTGGATGATTTCGGCATGGGTTATGCCGGGTTGCGCCAGTTGCAACATATGAAATCGCTGCCGGTTGATATCCTGAAAATCGACAAGGCGTTTATTGATATGTTGCCGGATGATACCAGTATGGTCCCGGCGATAATTCAGCTCGCACGCGGGCTCAAGCTGCGGATCGTTGCTGAGGGCGTTGAAAAAGAAGAACAGCTGAAATGGTTGCAAGCGGCTGGCGTGGATGTCGCTCAGGGTTACCTGTTTGGTTGCGCCTTGCCGCTGGAAAGCTTTATGCAGCGCTTCCTGCAGGCCGATAAGGACGATGCAAGTTTGTAACATTTTTATTTGTTTGTGCGAGTCAGCTCAAATATTTTAACAATTCCGTTGCAACTTCGCGCTTACTTATTTCTGAAATGTTTCCAGGGTGTTATTTTTAAGCCACAGACACAGATAACCTTTAATTGTCTGTGGTTATTCCCAAAGGACACCCTATGAAACTCTCTCTCTTCAAAAGCCTCTATGTCCAGGTTTTATCGGCCATAGCTATCGGTATTTTGCTGGGCCATTTCTACCCGGAACTTGGCGCGCAGATGAAACCGTTCGGCGACGCCTTCGTAAAACTGATTAAAATGGTCATTGCTCCGGTTATCTTCTGTACCGTTGTAACAGGGATTGCCGGGATGGAAAGCATGAAGGCCGTCGGTCGTACCGGTGCGGTGGCGCTACTCTACTTTGAAGTGGTGAGTACCATTGCGTTGATTATCGGTCTTATCATCGTCAACGTAGTGCAACCCGGCGCGGGCATGAACGTCGATCCCGCGACGCTGGACGCGCACGCGGTGGCAGTCTACGCCGAGCAGGCTAAAGATCAGGGTGTTGTCGCCTTCTTACTCGATATTATTCCGGGCAGCGTGATTGGCGCTTTCGCCAGCGGTAATATTCTGCAGGTGCTGATGTTTGCCGTCCTGTTTGGCTTTGCGCTGCATCGTTTAGGCAGCAAAGGCCAGCTGATTTTCAACGTCATTGAGAGCTTCTCGCAGGTCATTTTCGGCATCATTAACATGATTATGCGCCTGGCGCCGATCGGCGCTTTCGGGGCCATGGCCTTCACCATCGGTAAATACGGCGTCGGTACCCTGGTACAGCTGGGCCAACTGATCATCTGCTTCTACATCACCTGTATCCTGTTCGTGGTGCTGGTACTGGGTTCTATCGCGCGGGCCACTGGATTTAGTATCTTCAAATTCATTCGCTATATCCGCGAAGAGCTGCTGATTGTACTGGGGACCTCTTCGTCCGAATCCGCGCTGCCGCGAATGCTGGATAAGATGGAGAAGTTGGGTTGCCGTAAATCAGTGGTGGGGCTGGTGATACCGACCGGCTACTCCTTTAACCTCGATGGCACCTCCATCTACCTGACGATGGCGGCAGTGTTCATCGCCCAGGCCACCAATAGCCATATGGATATCTTCCATCAGATCACCCTGCTGGTGGTGCTGCTGCTCTCTTCGAAAGGGGCCGCGGGCGTCACCGGGAGCGGATTTATCGTGCTGGCGGCGACCATCTCTGCGGTAGGGCATCTGCCGGTGGCGGGCCTGGCGCTGATTCTCGGTATCGACCGCTTTATGTCCGAAGCGCGCGCGTTGACCAACCTGGTGGGTAACGGCGTGGCGACCGTGGTTGTCGCGAAATGGGTGAAAGAACTCGATGCCAAACAGCTCGATGATGTGTTGAATAACCGCGTTCCCGCGGACAAATCGCAAGAATTATCCTCGTAATTCCTCATGTTATGCCCATGGACTATGGGCTCCTGCGCAAAATTAGGTATCATTCCCCTTCTGGGGGAATGATACCTCATGATTATTTTACGTCTTCATGTGACATTTTCGCCTACGCGTGGTCTAACCGACGTATTTGATTCACCACCTTTTTCGGTAACCCGGCGATGGGTTGCCTATGTAACCAGGAATGTTCATCAGGGGTTCACATGCAGGGCACAAAAATTCGACTCTTAACCGGTGGTTTGCTGATGATAGCGACGGCCGGTTCTGTGCAGGCAGAAGCGCTCCAGCCGGACCCGGCCTGGCAACAGGGGACGTTGGCGAACGGTTTTTCGTGGCAGGTACTTTCCACGCCGCAGCGCCCTAGCGATCGCGTCGAAGTCCGCCTGGCTGTGAATATTGGCTCGCTGAGCGAAAGCACTCAGCAGAGCGGCTTCAGTCATTTCATTCCGCGCCTGGCGCTGACCCAAAGCGGCAGCCTCCCGACGATGCAGGCGCGTTCGCTGTGGCAGCAGAGTATTGACCCGAAGCGTCCTCTGCCGCCGGCGATCGTTTCGTACGATTTCACCTTGTTTAATCTGAGTTTGCCGAATAACCGCAACGACCTGCTAAAAGAAGCGTTGAACTGGCTGGCGGACGCTAACGGTAAATTGAGTATTACCCAACAAGCCGTCAATCATGCGCTGCAGGGCAGCGATATGGTGGCGACCTGGCCGCTGGATACCCAGGAAGGCTGGTGGCGCTATCGCCTGAAGGGCTCAACGATGCTTGGTCACGATCCGGCGGCGCCGTTGAAGCAACCGATTGATATTAAACAGCTGAAAGAATTTTATCAGAAATGGTATACCCCGGATGCGATGACGCTGATTGTTGTCGGTAACGTCGATAGCCGCAGCGTCGCTGAGCAGATCAACAAAATCTTCGGCGAACTGAAAGGTAAACGCGAGACCCCGGCGGCGGTACCAACGCTATCGCCTCTGCCAGCTGTACCGGTGAGTATCATGACCGATGCCGTGCGTCAGGATAAGCTGTCGATCATGTGGGATTCCCCATGGCAGCCAATCCGCGATTCCGCCGCGCTGCAGCGCTACTGGCGCGATGACCTGGCTCGGGAAGCGCTGTTCTGGCACGTGCAGCAGAACCTGAGCAAAAGCAACGTAAAAGACATCGGTCTCGGTTTTGATTGCCGCGTGCTGTACCAGCGCGCTCAGTGCGCGATCAATATCGACTCGCCGGGCGAACGCCTGAACGCCAACCTGAGCGCGGTATCGCGCGAGCTGGCGAAGGTACGCGACAATGGTCTGCCTCAGGAAGAGTTCGATGCACTGATTGCGCAAAAGAATCTCGAACTGCAAAAACTGTTCGCCACCTATGCCCGCACGGATACCGATATCCTGATTAGCCAACGTATGCGTTCGCTGCAAAATCAGGTGGTGGATATCGCGCCGGAGCAGTATCAAAAGCTGCGCCAGGAGTTCCTGAACTCACTGACGGTCGACATGTTGAACCAGTATCTGCGCCAGCAGCTGTCGCAGGATATGGCGCTGGTATTGCAGCAGCCGAAAGGCGAGCCGGAGTACAACATGAAAGATCTGAAAGCGACATGGGAAAAGCTGATGGCGCCAGCACCCGCTGCGGCGGTGAGCGCGACGCCGGATACGGTTGATGCGCATAACGAGGCGACGGATATTCCCCCAGCGCAGTAGATACTGTTATCGGTTTGCAGCGGTTTTGGTCCGGGAAAAACATGTACTTAGTGTTAATTCCGAGCACATTGCGCTCCCGATATTTCTTCTGCGTTATGTCTCTCATGGCGCAGGGAGCGCACAGAGGGCGGCCAGTCGCCGCCGCCCTCTGTACTCCCGGGCTCTGGCCGCCAAAATCGCCACTTCGTGGTACCTTCGACTTATCCCTGCAGGCTTCGGGTCGGGCCGAGGCAGCGTCCTTGCAAAACACGGCCCTCAGCCCGCATCCATGCGGGCTGCCCCGGCCTTCCGGGAACGTCTCAGCGATTTTGAGGCCGCCAACACCGGCAGTTTCAGCCAGCGAACGGTAGGCCGGGTAAGGCGTTAGCCGCCACCCGGCGCAAAATCAGCTCAGCTTCCGCCGCCTGTGTTGAGGTTTGTGCGGTTTCAAAATCCCCGGTGGCGCTACCGCTTACCGGGGCTACAGCACTGTACGATTTGGTAGCCCTGCTAAGCGCAGCGCAAGCAGGGGGAATAGGGTCTTAGTCCGGCATCGCTTCGCGCGGGATAATCGCCCCGCGATATTGGATAACCGTGCTGGCGGTGAGATGTCCGCGTTTCGCCGCGGATTCCGCGTCGCCGCCGGTCAGGCGCACCGCCAGATAGCCGGCGCTGAACGAATCGCCCGCCGCCGTGGTATCCACTACTTTCTCTTTCGGCAGCTTCACCGCGGGCACCTCCAGCAGCGGCTGGCCGGCGATCGCCACCAGGCAGGAGTCGGCGCCGCGCTTCACCACCACCTCTTCTACGCCAGCGGCGTGGGTGCGGGCGATAACTTCGGCAACCGGTACCGCTCCCCACAGCGCATCTTCATCATCCAGCGTCAGAAAAGCGATATCGGTACATTCCAACATTTGCTGGTACACCTGGCGAGTCTCTTGCTGGCTGGCCCACAGGCGCGGACGGTAGTTATTATCGAAAATCACTTTCCCGCCGTTGGCGCGGCATTCGCGCAGCAGGGTGAGCAACTTTTCCCGGCTGGCCGGGCTGAGGATGGCGAGGCTGATGCCGCTCAGATAGAGGTAATCAAAGGTAGCCAGCTCTTCGCAGATGGCGCCTGCGCGCTCGCTTTCGAGCCAGAATTTGGCCGCCGCTTCGTTGCGCCAATAGTAGAAGGTTCGCTCGCCGGTCTCGTCCGTTTCAATGTAGTAAAGGCCAGGCAGTCGGTCAGCCATGCGCTGAATCAGATCGGTTTTTACCTGTTCGCCCTGCCAGGACTCCAGCATCTGCTGGCTGAAGGTGTCGGTGCCCAGCGCGGTCACGTAGTGTACGCTTAGGGCATCCGCGCTGGTCTGGCGCGCGATGTAGACGGATGTGTTTAAGGTATCGCCGCCGAAACCGCGATTCACCGCCGCGTTTTTCTCTGACAGTTCAATCATGCATTCGCCAATCACGGCAATTTTCTTAGACATAGTGCTGACCTGAAATTGAATCGAAATTAACGGTAGTTTGCGCTGGGCACCCGGCAGGGTCAACCATATTAAAACATCGTTCCATTATTTTTTGACCTGACGCGCAAAATGTGACGAAAAGCGCATTTGGCGGATGAATCCGCGCTCTTCAACTATAGTGAGGAGTGACGAGACGCAAAAGGAGCGGAGAGGGGATGACCAGAACCCGTAAAACGATTGCTATTATCTCGGGAACGATTGTGCTGTTAATCGTTCTTTTTTTCATCGTGTTGGCGACCTTTGACTGGAACCGGCTCAAGCCGACGATCAATCAGAAAGTTTCCGCCGAGCTCAATCGGCCATTCGCCATTCGCGGCGACCTGGGCGTAGTGTGGGAGCGACAGCCTGAGGAGCGCGGCTGGCGTAGCTGGATCCCGTGGCCGCATGTGCATGCCGAAGATATCGTGTTGGGTAACCCGCCCGACATTCCGCAAGTGACGATGGTACATCTGCCGCGCGTGGAAGCGACGCTGGCCCCGCTGGCGCTACTGAGCAAAACGGTCTACTTGCCGTGGATTAAGCTCGAACAGCCCGACGTCCGGCTGATAAGGCTGACGGAAAACAGCAATAACTGGACCTTTAAATTAGCTTCTGACCCGGCATCCGAAAAAGCCAACCCGCCATCGGCCTGGTCTTTCCGCCTTGATAATATTCTCTTCGATCGCGGCAACATCGGCATTGACGATAAGGTAACCCGCAGCAATATCGCGATCGTGGTCGATCCGCTTGGCAAAGCGCTGCCGTTTAGCGAAGTCACCGGTGCGGGCAACAAAGCGCAGGCGAAAAAAGCCGGCGATTATATCTTTGGCCTGTCGGTGAAGGGGCGCTACAAAGGCCAACCGCTGAGCGGCAGCGGCAAAATTGGCGGCATGCTGGCGCTGCGTAGCGATAGTACGCCGTTCCCGCTACAAGGCGATTTTCACTCTGGTAATACCCGGATAGCGTTTAGCGGCACGGTCAGCGATCCGCTTAATGTCGGGGGGCTCGATCTGCGGCTGAAATTCGCCGGCGACTCGTTGCGCGACCTCTACGACCTGACCGGCGTTCTGCTGCCGGAAACGCCGTCCTTTTCCACCGATGGCCGCCTGCGCGCCGACTTTAAACATAAAAACGGCATGCGTTTTGACTATCGCGATTTTAATGGCCGGATTGGCGACAGCGATATCCACGGTTCGTTGACCTATACCACCGGCAAACCGCGACCGAAGCTTACCGGCGATCTGGAGTCTAAACAGCTGCGTCTGGCGGACCTCGGCCCGCTGATTGGCGTTGATTCCGGCGGCGGGGCGAAGAAATCCTCATCACGTAAAGCGGGCGATGCCGTACAGCCAGCGGGAAAAGTCCTGCCGGCCGATCGCTTTGAGACGGATAAATGGCAGGTGATGGACGCCGATGTGCGCTTCAAGGGGCGGCGAATCGAACACGGCGGTACTCTGCCCATCAGCGACCTGGCGACCCACATTATTCTTGAACGCGGCGACCTGCGCCTGCAACCGGTGCGCTTTGGCCTGGCCAACGGTTCGATTGCCGGCAGCGTGCATCTGCAGGGCGATAAAAAACCGCTACAGGGCGAAGCCAATCTGCAGGCGCGGCGGCTTAAGCTCAAGGCGCTGATGCCGAACGTTGAAATGATGCAGAAAACGCTCGGTGAGATGAGCGGCGATGTACAACTGCGCGGCAGCGGTAATTCGGTGGCGGCGCTGCTTGGCAACAGCAACGGCAACCTTAAGCTGCTGATGAATGATGGTCTGATTAGCCGCAACCTGATGGAAATCCTCGGCTTAAACGTCGGAAACTTTATCATTGGGCAGATTTTCGGCGACGAGGAGGTTCGGGTGAACTGCGCGGCGGCCAATATCGATGTGGTCAACGGCGTGGCGCGACCGCAAATTTTCGCCTTCGATACCGAGAACGCGCTGATTAACATTACCGGCACCGCCAGCTTTGCCTCTGAACAGCTGGATCTAACCGTTGACCCGGAAAGTAAGGGCTTGCGGGTGATTACTCTGCGTTCTCCGCTGTACGTGCGCGGTACCTTTAAATCACCGGATGCCGGGGTGAAAGCCGGGCCGCTGATTGCCCGCGGCGCGGTGGCGGCAGCGTTAGCGACGCTGGTCACGCCGGCGGCCGCTTTACTGGCGCTGATCTCGCCGGCGGAAGGCGAGGCGAATCAGTGCCGGACGATTTTGTCGCAGATGAAAAAGTAAGGATGAGATGAGCGATGGCCCTGACGGCAACAGCGTCAGGGCCTGCAACTTACAGCGATTGATGGCGGGTTTCGTGGGTCAACAGCAGGGCGATCAGCGTCAGCGCCGCCATCGCCGCCAGGTAGATACCGACAGCCGGCAGGCCGTAATTGCCCTGCAGCCAGGCGGCAATATATGGTGCGACCGACGCGCCGAGGATCGACGACACGTTATAGGAGAAAGAGGCGCCGGTATAACGAACTTCCGTCGGGAACAGCTCCGGCAACAGCGCGCCCATCGGGCCGAAGGTCAGCCCCATCAGGCTAAGGCCCAGCAGCAGGAAGGCGAAGACCAGAATCGGGTTGCCGGAACCGAGCAGCGGTTTAAAGGCGAACAGCGCGAACAGAATAATCATCGTGGTGATGATAATCATACTTTTACGACGGCCAAAGGCATCCGCCAGCAGGCCCGCCACCGGTACCATCACCCCGAAACCAATGACCGCCATCATCAGCATCCACAGCACTTCGTTACGCGGCAAACCTAAACCAATCGGCGCGGCAGCGGTACTGAAGGTCATGGAGTAAACGGTCATGATATAGAACAGGGTATAGGTCGCCAGCATGATGAAGGTGCCGAGCACGGTCACGCGCACGTGCTTAGTCAGCAGCGTGCCAAGCGGGATTTTGACCTGTTTTTTCGCCGCCGCCACTTTGGCGAACACCGGGGTTTCATGCAGCGACACGCGAACATACAGACCGATAATGACCAGGACCGCGGAGAAGATGAACGGCACGCGCCAGCCCCATTCCATAAACTGCTGGTCGCTCAACAGCCACGACAGCAACAGGAAGGTGCCGTTGGCGAAGAAGAAGCCGATTGGCGCCCCCAGCTGTGGGAAGGAGCCATATAGCGCGCGTTTGCGCGGCGGAGCGTTTTCCGTCGCCAGCAGCGCCGCCCCGCCCCATTCGCCGCCAAGGCCGAGACCCTGACCAAAGCGCGCCAGCGCCAGCAGCATCGGCGCCAGAATACCAATGCTTTCATAGCCCGGCAGCAGGCCGATGACCACGGTGGAGATGCCCATGGTCAGCAGCGAGGCGACGAGTGTGACCTTACGGCCTACACGGTCGCCGAAGTGGCCGAATAGCGCTGAGCCAATCGGGCGCGCGACAAAGGCGATGGCGAACGTCGCCAGCGACTGTAGCGTCGCGGCGGCGGCATCACCCTGTGGGAAAAAGATATGGGGGAAGACGATAACCGCGGCGGTGGCGTAAATATAGAAGTCGAAGAACTCAATGGCGGTGCCGATGAGCGAGGCGACGACGACTTTATTACGCGAGTTAACCGGCGTGGCGTCTTGCGCGTTGTCGATAGTAGTGGCTGTGGCTTGCATAGATCTTTCTTATTTTTGAGCGAACGAAAAGCCATATAGCCACAGCAAAAGAGACATTTCAATCTGTAACAAAACTCGCTATCGCGCAAAAAACAGGCAAAAAGCGGATAATTTTCGCCCTGAGAAAATATCTTCTATGAAATGCTTCACATAATTAAAATATTGGAGAATAAAACCAGTTTTAGGTTAAATAAAAGTTACGCACTGGATTTATCTGCTGAAATGATAGGTCGGGCTGAATTTTGCGTCTTTATTCAGCCCGATAATGACTTTAATCGTGGGCTTTGCCCGGCATCCGCTTATCGTCTTTGTACTCCGCGGTCGCAATCCATGCGGCGCAGAAGAGGGTCAGACGGGCGAAGAAGTAGAAGAAGGCCATTAGCCCGAGTACGGAACCAAAGGCGGCGCCGGATGGGGATTTCACCAGCGCCGGCAGCGTCCAGGTCATCACGATTTTAATAATCTCAAAGCCAATCGCCGCAATTAGCGTACCGCGGAACAGCGCTTTGCGGCGTGGACGGTGGCGCGGCAGTCGCCAGAAGATCCAGAAAAACAGTAGATAGTTCGCGAAGATGGAAATCGCCAGGCCAATCAGGCGCCATGCGGGTTTCAGCCATTCTATATAATCGAGATACAGCGCGGAGATGATCATCTGCTGTGCGGATCCGGCAACGGAGGTAATCGACAGCGTGATAACCAGCGCGACCAGCAGGCCAATCAGCGAGATCAGATCGCGGAAGTATTTTACCCAGATTTTTTCCTGATCCTGCGGCGTACGTTCCCACACGTCGCGCGACTGGGCGCGAATCGCTTCACGCAGGTTGCCCATCCAGTTAATACCGGAGTAGAGCGCGACCAACAGGCCGACCAGCCCGACTGCGGTACGCTGCTGTACGGCGGTGTTGATGGTGTTTTTAAGCGTTGCCGCCAGCGTCGGGTCGCTGACGTTTTGCAGAATTTTATCGAAGATGTCCTGCAGCAGCGTCGGATGCCAGGCCAGTACGAAACCAGCGGCGGCAAATGAGACCATCAGAATGGGGATCATCGACAAAAATGAGAAGTAGGTGATGGCTGCGCCAAACTGATTGCCAAGCCTGTCATTGAACCGCTCGGCGGCGCGCAGCAGGTGGGCTATTACCGGATTGCGCTGAACTTTGGCCGCCGTTCCGGTGACCGTTTTCAGCGCCTGGTTAGCTTTCTGCCCAACGGCGGAATCGTTGATGGCGGCGAGCGTACTTTTGTTTTTCTCCGGCTGCTGGCCCGTTTCCTGTGGCGGTTGGCGATCGTCGTTTTCCGGCGTCATAAGTGATTTCTTCCTTTCTTTACAGCGATATTCAGCCAAAAGTATACCTTAAACGACGCATCTTGCAGGCGCCCATCGGCCCGACGGGCGTTGACGACCCGCGCCGATTAATCGACATAACCTTTCATCAATCCGCCCAGCCACTCCATAAAGAGATGCACGCGGCGGGAGAGATTGCGCCGATGTGGATAGATAATCGACACCGGCATCGGTTCGGCGCGGTACTGCGGCAGGATCTCAACCAGCTCGCCGGTACGCAGCGGTTCACGTACGGCAATGCGCGGGACCTGAATAATGCCGAGCCCGGCCTGGCAGGCGGCCTGGTAGGTTTCGGTGCTATTGACGGTCAACACGCCGCCGGTTTTCACCCAGCGCACGGCGCCGTCGCTGACGACTTCAAAGCCTGACTGCCGCGCGCCGAAGTTGCTGGCGTAGTGGATCAAGGCATGATCCGCCAGATCGTCGAGGCTTTCCGGGTAGCCGAAGCGCGCCAGATAATGCGGACTGGCGCAGTTAATTTGCGTGAGTTTGCCGAGCGGGCGGGCGATGAGTCCCGAGTCTTTAAGCGTACCCACCCGGATCACGCAGTCGAAGCCTTCGCGCACCACATCGACCAGCCGGTCGCTACTGCTCAGTTCGATTTCAATGCCGGGATACTGTTGTAAAAACGCGGGAAGTTTCGGGATGACCAGTTTTTTGGCGACGCTGATCGGCATATCGACACGCAGGCGGCCGCTAATGCTTGACGGATCGCCCTGAAACATACCATCCAGTTCTTCGAGATTACTTAACAGGTCTTTGGCGCGTTCGTAATAGACCATGCCGTCCTGCGTCAACTGCACCCGACGGGTGGTGCGGTGCAGCAGGCGAGCGCCGAGATGGCTCTCCAGCGCCTGGATCTGTCGCGATACGCTACCTTTGGGCAACCCAAGGGTATCGGCGGCGCGAGAGAAACTCTCCAGTTCCGCGACACGAATAAAGAGTTGCATTGCGTGAATTTTATCCATGCTTACTGCCTATTGTTGTTAATAATGAAACAGTAAAACGTAATTTAGCCCATTTATTGTTACTACGTCTGCTAATAAGCTCTTTATTCACACACACGTAATGACGAAGGGGTTTCTGATGACACAACGTATCGCTTTAGTAACCGGCGGCAGCCGCGGTCTGGGAAAAAACGCGGCGCTGAAGCTGGCGGCGAAGGGAACCGATATTATTCTGACTTACCACAGCAACCAGCAGGCGGCGCGGGAAGTGGTGCGCGAAATTGAGCAAACAGGAGCGAAAGCGGCAGCATTGTCGCTGAACGTCGGCGATACCGCCAGTTTTGCAGGCTTTGTACAACAGCTGACGCAATGTCTGAAGGAGAAGTGGCAGCGCGACAGCTTCGATTATTTATTGAACAATGCCGGCATCGGGTTGACCGCGCCGTTTAGCGAGACCAGCGAAGGGCAGTTTGACGAGTTGATGAACATCCACTTTAAGGGACCGTTCTTCCTTACCCAGCAGCTGCTGCCTTTGCTTAAAGACGGTGGGCGCATTCTGAACGTCTCCAGCGGGCTGGCACGCTTTGCACTACCGGGCTATTCCGCTTATGCGGCGATGAAAGGTGCCATGGAGGTGTTAACCCGTTATCAGGCGAAGGAGCTCGGCGCTCGCGGAATATCGGTTAATATCATTGCCCCCGGCGCAATTGAAACCGACTTTGGCGGCGGCGCGGTGCGCGATAATGCCCCGCTTAACCAGCATATTGCCGCCCAGACGGCGCTAGGCCGCGTCGGCCTGCCGGATGATATCGGCGATGCTATCGCCGCGTTGCTGAGTGACGAGCTCGGCTGGATGAACGCCCAGCGCGTTGAGGTTTCCGGCGGCATGTTTTTATAATGATCACGCCCTGCGCATAATAGCGTAGGGCGCCTTCATATTGTGCTTTTTATTATTCCGTAACACTCTTTTGCATCATGCGTATCGCTGATTTTCAGCGACTCGATTACACTGGCAGAAATAATATTATTATCCTGTTATCTATCCGCTTAATTAAGGAATTCCTCACATTAAATGTAATAAATATTATGAATGAGTAATCGTTCCGCGCTGGCGTGTAACTATTCATCATCATGATGTTTATATCATCTCCTCCATCGGTAAAATGGCTTAGGTCATACGGCGAGTTCTTATTTTTGTCGGCTGATATTACCCTTCACCCACTTTTAAAAGGGGTATTTTCGATGGAGAGCAGTCCATGCAAGTAATCATGTTTGACAGGCAGTCAATATTTATTCATGGAATGAAGGTCGGCTTACAACAACGTATTCCTGAAATTAATATTCATAGCACCTGTCAGGCAGAACAGCTGTGGCAACTGCTCACGGCTCATCCGCAGGCGCTCCTCATGCTTGATGGCGACCTGAATAGTGAATTTTGTTGCTGGTTGCTCCAGGAGAAGCAGCAGCGTTTTCCGCATGCCAAAGTATTATTAGTGGTTTCGGATGATAATAAAAGCTGGCTGCAACGGGCGCTGGCGTGGAACGTGCGCGCCATTGCCCAGCGTGAGGATAGCGCCGATATGTTTGCCCAGATCATTAATAGCATCATGTTGGGCATGATGTGTCTGCCTGGCACATGGTTAATGACTTCGGCGGATCGCGGGAAACACGCTGTACATTTAAGTCGTCGCCAGCAGGAAATTTTAAAACTGCTGGCGGAAGGCAGCTCTAATAAGGAAATTAGCCGTACGTTAAATATCAGCGCCGGGACCGTGAAAGCGCATCTTGAGTCGTTATATCGGCGGCTGGATGTGAAAAATCGGACCCAGGCGGCGATGGCATTTAATAGCGTTTGTGACAATTAACCGGTCTGACAAAACCACTCGCACTCCTGCAGGCGAAAGGCGTTATCGCGGTCAATTTTCCGCCATATCGCCAGCGCCTGCGTCATGTTGTGGCCGTTAAGGTAACGCAAAATGGCGTCCAGCTGCGGCTGGGCGCTGCCATCTAAACTGAATACCAGCGCCAGCAGGGCATCGTACTGCGGCTGAGTCAGTTCCACGACCAACCTGCGCTGTAGTATCTGTTGGCACTGCAGCAGGTCTACCGTCAATAGCATCATCGCCAGTTCAGCGGTGATGGGCGTCTCTTTCTCATCTTCATCAATAGCGTGGCCATAGCCGACCCGCCATTGGCCAAACTGGTCCTGATATGGCAGTAGCGCCAGCCCTTGCGTTTGCTGAATAAATCGCAGTCCCGCCAGGCTTAACGTGGTGATAGTCATGGTCTTTTCCTCTATTGTTGGCGGCAGTGTAGAGGAAAAGCGGGGTCGCCCCCATTCGCCGGATGGCCCAGGGCCTTATTGGTAATCGTGGCGCATCAGGCCAAACAGCCAGTCATTATGCCAACGGCCATGTAGCCAGTAGCTTTCGCGTAGCTCTCCTTCCTGTATAAATCCTGTTTTTAGCAGCAGCTGTCTGGAGGCCTGGTTCCCGGCGGTGACGCTGGCGGTAAGACGACGAATGCCGCCTGTAGAAAATGCGTAATCACATAGCGCGCGCAGGGATTCATATCCGTAGCCCAGCCCCTGCGCCTGTGGGGCGAACAGAAAGCCTACTTCGGCGATATCATCATCGTGATGGCAATAGCCGGTCAGGCCAAGGGGCGTATGGCTTTGCCGATCGCGAACCACCAGGCATAGCCAGTGCGAGGACTTAGGCGACCAGACCGGCAGGCGCGCATCAAACGCGGCGCGGATATCGGCGATGGGCCGATTATCCGCGACATAGAGCATCACCTGCGGATCCTGTTGCAGGCTGAGAAAAAAAGACCAGTCGTCAAGCTGCAGCGGCGAGCAGCGCAGCCGCGGCGTAAGCAGTTCGGGCATGTTGTCGGCTCTGGCAAAGGGAAAATAAAACCTTAGCAGCACAGCCTGCCGACGGAAAGTGCCTTACGAAGACCTCGGCTCGCCGTACAGGCTGATAAGCCGCCGCACCACGCCGTTGGTCCAGCCGAAGCCATCCTGCAGCGGATATTCCCCGCCGCCGCCCTCATGTGGTACGCCGCTGGCGATATGATATTTCTCAATCAGCTTGTGGTGTTTGAGATAAAATTGATTCACCGTCTGCAGCCAGCTCTGGGCGATTTCATCGCCAAGCGGGTCGTGGCCGTACATTTTGAATCCCTGTACCGCCATCCACTGCAGCGGCGCCCAGCCGTTGGGTTTATCCCACTGTTCGCCGCTTTCATATTCCGTCGCCATGATGCCGCCAGGGGTGAGCAGACGCGCGCGTACGGCATCCGCCAGCCGTTCGGCCTGGGCGTGGGTCGCCATCCCGACATAAAGCGTGACGATGCTGGCGGCGGAGAACAAGGCCAACTGCTCACGGCGCCAATCGTAATCGCGAAAACAGCCGCACTCTTCATCCCACAGGTAGCGGGTAACCGCCTCCCGGCGCGCGTTAGCTTTACGGCGAAATTCGGCTTCAGCCTCGCGATCGCCCTTCAGGCCGGAAAGATTGGCGATGGTATTTTCCAGCTTAAACAGAAAAGCGTTGAGGTCGATGGGAATAAACTGGGTGGTGCGGATACTCGCCAGCCTGGTGATATCGCGCAGCCAGCGGCTGGAGTAGTCCCAGCCGGAAGCCGCGCCGGCGCGCAGGTCACGATAGACCTCGTTTGGCGGCCGGCCGGAATGCTTCGCCGTTTCGACATCTTCTCGCCAGGATTCATCGCGCGGCGTATCACGGTCGTCCCAGTAGCGGTTAAGCAGTGAACCATCAGGCATACGCACCACGTGACGGTAGGCCTGGTTAGGGATCAGCGATTCCGCGCCGTCCATCCAGAAGGCGTGCTCTAATTTGAGATGATCGAGATAGCGGCGCGCGCCGCGAACGCCATCTTCCTCAAACAGCTCCACCATCAGGGCGAATACCGGCGGCTGGGAGCGGCTGAGATAATAGGTGCGGTTGCCGTTGGGAATGTGGCCGTAGGTTTCAATCATCCAGGCGAAGTTGTCGGCCATACATTTGAGCAAATCTTCACGGCCACTTTCCGCCAGACCCAGCATGGTGAAGTAGGAATCCCAGTAGTAGGTCTCGCTAAAACGCCCGCCGGGGACGATGTACGACTGCGGTAGCGCCAGCAGCGATGACCACGGAATATGATCCTGCGGTTCACGTGTGAGGACTGGCCAGAGCTTATCGATATGCTCTTTTAGCGTCAGTTTCGGATCAGAAGTGTAATCATCGGCGCGGTTATCCGGCAGCCAGAAGTTGTCTTCCACAAACTGACGCAAATCGAACTCCGGCGTACGCTTAACCCGTCGATAGTGCATCAGGATATCAAGCGGATCGTGTTTTGGCGCGCAGTCGGGAAAGGTTTTGCTATCAAGAAAAATGCGCGACTTTTGTACGTTAGTAAACAACTCGAGATAGCGGTCGGCGGGGGTCAGGGCGTCAGACGCCGGTAGCCCTTCGATGATCTCCGGCTCCGGTTCGGCGTCGAACATTTCATCCAGTTTTAACTCATACGGATCGGCTTCGTAGCACGGATCGTTTTCGATCCTCAACTCGTCGTCATCAACGTTGCGTAGTTTCTGGCTGAACATAGCGATACAGGCCTCCGGATAGCGTGAGTTTAGGGGCCGGGCATGCCCGGGCTCTCTAATAAGCGTAGACACTCGCTTCGGTCTGCGGAAGATAAACTGTGCGTCAGGTCACGCTTTTCAGTGCATAAAAATGGCAGGTAATACGAGCAGGTCTTTGAAATTAAAGGGTGAATATTTACCGTTGTCGTGGATGCGCGAAAACGAAATTCGGAGCATTCATTATGCAACAAAATTTGAACCGCCCCGGGTAAACGCAGGCGGTTGGCTCGTTTACTCCCAGGCGGCTTCCAGCATCTCCAGCAGTTGCTCTGACTCAAGCGTGACCGGATTGGCTTTCATCGACGATGAACTACTGGCCGCCAGCGCAGCGGGTTCCAGCGCTTCACGCGGCACGCCGAGGTCGCGTAAATTGCCGAGCCCTGAGCGCTGGCTCCATTCGCGCAGGCTTTGCCACGCGTCATCCGGCGAGACGCCGAGTCCGGCAGCGATCCACTGGCGCACGTCGAGGAAACGCTGGCGCATCGCCGGATTGGTTACCTGCGACTCATTGAGTTCCAGCCCAAAAGGCAGCAGGCAGCCGCAGAGCGCGCCGTGGGAGGCATCGCTTAGCCCGCCAAGCGGCCCCGCAAGACCGTGAACCACACCCAGCCCGGCATTGGCGAGCGCCAGCCCGCCGCACAGGCTGACCCATGCCAGCTCGTCGCGGCTGTCGGCACACTCTTTTTCCATCAGCGTTTTTAACGCGGCGATGCCGCGGGGAATCGCCTCCCGGCACAGGGCATCGGTGAAGGGCGTCGCCCGGGTGCACAGCCAGGGTTCGATAACCTGAGTTAAGGCATCAAGGCCGGAGCCGAGGGTGACGGCGCGGGGGGCGTTATCCGTTAACGCCGGATCGACAATCGCCAGTTGCGGCAGCATGCGATCGTCGCGCAGGCTGACTTTGCGCTGCTGCTGGGGGACGTTGATGACCGCGTTTTTAGTAACCTCCGCGCCGGTGCCGGACGTTGTGGGAATAGCGACAAACGGTAGCGGGCTGGCTTCCAGTATTCTCCCCGTTCCGACGACTTCCAGATAGTCGATGGCAGGCCCGCTTGCCGGGACCAGCGCGGCAATGGCTTTACCGGCATCAATGACCGCGCCGCCGCCGAGGCTGACCACCGCGCCGACGCCGCGCTCGCGCGCCAGCCGTACGCCGCGTTCAATATCGTCCAGCGTGGGTTCATTGGCGATAGCAACAGTGCTGACCTGAAGATGCAATGCGGTCAGTTCGTTCAGTAAAAATTGGGCGCGATTTTTGGTCGCGCCGTGAACCAGCAGCACCGGGGCATCATATTGCGCCAGCCACGGCGCGGCGCTGCGGGCCTGCCCGCGGCCAAAGCGGATATTGCCGGGCGTTAAAATGTTGAAGGGAGTGACCATGTGTAAGGGTACCTGTAGTGGATAATTATTCTGCAATCCACTATACACATTATCCGGCAAGCTTCATGTCTGCCATATTACGAAAAAGGGTTGCTGACGATGATAAGAATCTTGGGTAAACGCTCGTCTATTAACGTGCGTAAAGTCCTCTGGACCTGCGAAGAGGCGGGTATCGAGTATCAGCAGGAAGATTATGGCAGCGGCTATAGCCCGCTTGATACGCCGGAATTTTTGGCGCTGAATCCAAATGCGTTAGTGCCGGTGCTGGTGGATGACGATTTTGTCCTTTGGGAGTCGAACAGCATCTGCCGCTATCTGGCGCGTAAGGTCGGACGTGATGATTTGCTGCCCTCTGCGTTGCGGGCCGCGGCGCAGGTAGAACACTGGATGGACTGGCAGGCGACGGAGTTTAACAGCGCGTGGCGCTACGCGTTCACGGGGCTGGTGCGTAAAGATCCGCGTTTTCAGGATCCGGCGGCAATTAAAGAGAGTATTTCCGCGTGGACGCGCTGCGTACAGATTGTCGACAATCAGCTACAGCGCACCGGCGCGTGGCTGACCGGCGAGACGTTTACGCTGGCGGATATCGTGCTGGGGCTTTCGGTTCATCGCTGGAAAATGACGCCGTTCGCCCATCCGGAGATGGCAAACGTCGAACGCTGGTATATGGCCCTTAACCAGCGCCCGGCATTTATGCGCCACGGCAATAACGGCGTAGCGTAGCGGCTGATTTAGCGTCGCGGGCGGGTACTGCCCCTGACGATAAGCTTCCCCTGCAGAACGTGCTGAACGGCGCTGGTTTCAGCCGCGCCTAGCTGCGTTTTCAGTACGGCGATGGCGGTATCCACCATTTCCGATAGCGGTTGGACCCAGGTGGTTAAATTTATCAGCGGCCAGCTGGCCATGGCGATATCATCGAACCCGACGATGGAGATATCTTTGCCCGCCTTCATGCCCATTTCGCCGACAACCACATTGAGGGCGGCGATGGCCATCATATCGTTGGCGCAAAATAGCGCGTCCGGCGGCGTTGGTAGCGCCATCAGCCTGCGGGTGGCGTTCATCGCTTCTTCTATCGACCACATTCCGCTATCGCGCAGCATCGGGCGGGCGCCGCGGGCCTCCAGACGCTGTCGAAAGCCTGTCTCACGGTCGCGGCTGGTAGAGGAGGTATCTCTACCGGCAACAAATGCCAGCTGCTGATGGCCGAGATCCAGCAGGAAATCGGCAATCGCGGCGCCGCCAGCCAGGTTATCGCTGGTGACGCTGGAAACCGACCGGCTGTCGTTTTTGCGGTTGAGCAGCAGCACCGGCAGGCCGAGCTGCTGGCATTCATGAGCAAAGTGTGAAGAAAGGCTGCTGGACACCAGCACTAGCGCTTCAACACGATGACGCAGAATCTCTTCCATGATGGGGGTAGTGTCATCATCGCGGTACATCGAAAACAACAGTACCCGGTATCCCATCAGGTTCAACGCCTGTGACAGTTCATCCAGAACCGCGGCGTAGAAGGGATTCACCAACCCCGGAACGACGACACCAATAAGCGTTGAGCGGCGGGTGATCAGCGACTGGGCGATAAAGCTCGGACGATAGCCCAGCTCGGCGGCGATCTTACGCACCTTTTCTTTGGTGGCTGGCGAAATTTTCGCTCCTTCGGTAAAGGCGCGGGATACCGCAGATTGCGAGACGCCAGCCGCTTTCGCGACATCGTAACTGGTGACTGCTCGTTTGTTTTGACCTGCCATTCCGTTGCCTCTCCTGACCCATGCCCCGTCATTATGCGTGAATCTTCCCCCCTGTCACTAATTTTGCGATCTCCGTTGCATTCGAATGCATTGCTGCTTCACATAACATTTTATTCACGCCAGGATGCAAGTGAATTCGAATGCATTAGCATTTCATTAACATCATAGTGAGGCAAGTTATGGCTATCTGGCTCAAGCGCGGTGCGGAATCTGAAGCAGTGAAATCTCACGACCGTACGGTTCGTGAAGCAGTAGAGAAAATCCTGGCGGATATTGAAGCGCGCGGTGACGCAGCGGTGCGCGAGCTGTCGATTAAGTTCGATAAGCTCGATCGCGCAAACTTCCGCCTGTCGCAGCAGGAAATCGATGACTGCTATGCTCAGCTGTCGGATCGCGATATTGCTGATATCCGCTTTGCGCAGGAGCAGGTGCGTAACTTCGCTCAGCACCAGCGCGACAGCCTGAAAGATATCGAGGTTGAAACGCTGCCGGGCGTCATTCTGGGACACAAAAATATTCCGGTCAGCGCGGCGGGCTGCTACGTGCCGGGCGGGAAATACCCGCTGCTGGCGTCGGCGCATATGTCGATTATCACCGCGAAAGTCGCAGGTGTGCCGCGCATTGTCACCTGTGCGCCGCCGTTTAACGGTAAACCGGCGCCGGCGATTGTGGTGGCGCAGCATATGGCGGGGGCCGACGAAATCTACTGCCTGGGGGGTATTCAGGCCGTGGCGGCGATGGCCGTCGGTACCGAGAGCATCGCACCGGTGGATATGCTGGTGGGGCCGGGCAACGCCTTTGTCGCTGAAGCCAAACGTCAGCTGTTTGGCCGCGTCGGTATCGATCTGTTCGCCGGGCCGACGGAGACCCTGGTCATTGCCGATGAAAGCGTGGATGGTGAAATCTGCGCCACCGACCTGTTAGGTCAGGCTGAGCATGGTCCTGATTCTCCGGCGATTTTGTTGACGACCTCGGAAACGCTGGCGCGCGAAACGCTGGCGGAAATCGATCGTCTGCTGGCGGTGCTGCCCACCGCGGAAATCGCGCGCCAGTCGTGGGCGAAGTTTGGCGAAATCATTGTGGCTGAAGACCGGGAAGAAATGCTGAAAATCGCCAATGAGCTGGCGTTCGAACATGTGCAGGTAATGACCCGCGACCCGGACTGGTTCCTCGAAAATATGCAGAACTTTGGCGCACTGTTCCTGGGACCTCGAACTAACGTGGCCTACGGCGATAAAGTCATCGGCACCAACCATACCCTGCCGACGCGTAAAGCCGCGCGTTATACCGGGGGGCTGTGGGTTGGGAAGTTCATCAAAACCTGCACCTATCAAAAGGTTCTTACCGATAGCGCCTCCGCGCAGATCGGCGAGTACTGTTCGCGTCTGTGCGCCCTCGAAGGTTTCTCCGGCCATGGTGAACAGGCCAACGTCCGCGTGCGCCGCTACGGCAATAAAGACGTTCCTTACGCTGGGATTCCTGAATAACCCGTAAGGTCTGAAACGGGAAGCGGGATACGCTCCCCAACTTAACATTGGCCGCCCGATAACAAGGAAATAAGCGGCGGCCATGCTGACGGATAACCCTATGGACGTATTGATTGCCTTACTGGCGTTAGGATTGCTGATGCTCGCCGCCTATCGCGGCTATAGCGTGATCCTTTTTGCCCCTTTGGTTGCGCTCGGCGCCGTATTACTCACCCAGCCAGCCGCCGTTGCCCCGGTATTCAGCGATATCTTCATGGATAAGCTGGTCGGGTTCGTAAAACTCTATTTCCCGGTATTTTTACTGGGCGCGGTCTTCGGGAAATTAATTGAGTTTTCCGGATTCTCCCGTTCAATCGTGAGTGCTGTTACCCGGCTGATGGGGCAAAACAAGGCGATGCCGGTGATTATTCTGGTCTGCGCGTTGTTAACCTATGGCGGGGTTTCGCTATTCGTGGTGGTATTTGCGGTCTATCCCTTCGCCGCTGAGATGTTCCGCCAGAGCCAAATTCCGAAACGGCTAATGCCTGCGACTATCGCGCTGGGCGCCTTCACTTTTACGATGGATGCGCTACCGGGTTCGCCGCAGATTCAGAATATTATTCCGACTACTTTTTACGGTACGACCTCCTGGGCAGCGCCCTGGCTTGGGGTGCTGGGTTCCGCATTTGTGGCTATTGGCGGCTGGTTATATCTGGAGGCGATGCGGCGTAAAGCGCAGCGCAGGGGAGAAGGTTATGGAAGCGAGTTGGTAAATGAACCTGAAACACCGGCAGACCTTAACTTGCCGCACCCGGTGATCGCGCTGCTGCCGTTGATTATCGTCGGCGTCGCCAACCTGCTGTTTACCTGGCTTATCCCTCAGGCGTACGGTAGCCATTTCCTGATTGACCTGCCGGGACTGAAAGCGCCGATGGAAAGCGACGTGAAGAAGATGGTGGCGATTTGGGCGGTGATGGCGGCGTTATTGTGCGGAATTATCACTATCTTCTTGTTTGCCGGGCGTAGCCTGAAGGGTAAGCTGGCCGACGGTAGCAAAGTCGCCGTTGGCGGCGCGATGCTGGCGGCGTTGAATACTGCATCAGAGTATGGTTTTGGCGGGGTGATTGCCGCGCTACCGGGCTTTGTTCAGGTGGCCGATGCGCTGAAAGCGATCCCAAATCCTTTACTCAATCAGGCGATTACGATCAATATTTTGTCCGGGATCACCGGTTCATCCTCCGGTGGAATGAGTATTGCCCTGGCGGCGATGGCGGATCGCTTTGTGGAGTCGGCCCATGCTGCGGGGATCCCGCTGGAAGTGATGCACCGTGTGGCGTCGATGGCGGCGGGCGGTATGGATACATTGCCGCACAATGGGGCGATCATCACTTTGCTGGCGGTGACCGGACTGACGCATCGCCAGGCCTATAAACCGATCCTCGGCATCACGTTGTTTAAAATCCTCGGTGCCTTTTTCATTATCGGCGTTTACTACGCCACCGGACTGGTATAAAGCCCGGGCCGTCGGCTGTCTGTGCCGACGGCCTTATTTATTTTTCAGCGTATTCGCTTTGCGCCGGCGGGGTAATGCCGCTACGATCCGCGTCTATTTTTTATCTCATCCCAAAAACGCGCGGCAGGTAGGTGGAGTTTGAACAGGCGGTTAGGCCTTGTGCTATTGGCATTACTGTTGGTTTCAGGCTGCGCCGGCACGCTGTCGCAAATGAGCCCTCCCAGCAATGAAACCAGCCTGGTGGGGCATAACGGGCAGCGGCTTTCCGTCGATACTTTCGTCAGCCAATACATGCGCGAGAAGCAGGTCAGCGGCGTGGTGGTGGCGATTATTCATCACAACGGCCCGGCGGAGTTTCACTGCTTCGGCGTGACGGATGATAAGCAGCGCTACCCGATAACTCCGCAAACGCTTTTTGCCCTCGGTTCGTTAAGTAAAGGTGTTACCGCTGAAGTGGTGACGATGCTGGTCAACGAGGGGCGTTTACACTGGAACGATACGCTGCAAACCCTGCTGCCGCCGGGGACCGTGCTCAGTGAAGATGCCCGCAAGATAACCTTACTGCAGCTGGTCACTCATACCTCCGGGCTGCCGCGTCAGCCGATGAACATGCTGTCGCTTGAGCATCTGTTGGCCTATCTCAACAACGGTGAAAACTTTTATCACGAACTCGATGCCGACGGGGTGCTGAGCTATCTGAGCAACTTCAATGCGCCGCTGGAGCGCGAGCCGAGTTACTCCAACCTGGGTTTTGCGATACTTGGGTATCTTCTCAAATACCAAACCGGTGAATCGATTGAGACGCTGGCGTCACGGATGATCTTCCGGCCATTGGCGATGGGGAATACCAGCTTCCTGCCGCAAACGTTGCGTGAATATCCGTGGCGGGCGCTGGGACACGCAGGCGATCAGCCGAAGTTTAAACCGCGCGGCGCGCTGACGCCGGACTGGCAGTTCACGAATAATATGGTTGGCGCGGCGAGTCTGTACAGCGACGCCGGCGATCTGATTAACTATGCCCGCGCTCACTTCGCCCCCACGGGGCAGGCGGCACTGGATCGGGCGTTTAAAGACGTTAGCGTTGATTATTATCCGCGGCGGGTCGAAGCGGCGAACATTGCCTGGGTGACCGACACATTTGGTCGGCAGCGATTAACTTATCAGGTGGGTTACATCGGCGGCTATTCAAGCTATATCGGCTTCGATAAAGCGAATCAGAATGCGGTGGTGGTGCTGCAAAACAGCTTTAACTGGAGTAACTACATCGGCCATCAGATCCTACGTAATCTGGTGACGGAGTCAAAATGAAGCCCCGTCCTGAGACGGGGCTTCGCGGATTAACGCATGGTGACGAACTCTTCCGCTGCGGTCGGGTGAATGGCGACGGTATTGTCGAAGTCTTTTTTGGTGGCGCCCATTTTCAGCGCTACCGCAAAGCCCTGCAGCATCTCATCCATTCCGAAGCCGATACCGTGAATACCGACAATCTTCTCTTCCGGGCCGACGCAGACCAGCTTCATGCGGCACGGCTGGCGGTGAGAGGTCACGGCGGTATACATTGCGGTGAAGGACGATTTGTACACTTTCACGGCGTCATCGCCGTACTGCTCGCGCGCCTGCGGCTCGGTTAAGCCGATGGTGCCGATTGGCGGGTGGCTGAAGACCACGGTCGGGATATTGCTGTAGTCGAGGTGCTCTTCCGGCTTGTTGTTAAACAGGCGTTCGGACAGACGACGGCCTGCGGCCACGGCGACCGGCGTCAGCTCGACGGCGCCGGTATTATCGCCCACCGCGTAGATGCCCGGCACGTTGGTGTTCTGGAACTTATCAACGATGATGTAGCCTTTATCGTTGGTTTTAACGCCCGTTGCCGCCAGGTTGAAGTTATCGGTCGCCGGTTCGCGGCCAATCGCCCAAATCAGGCAATCTACGGTCTGGCTGCGGCCATCTTCCAGCTCCAGAGTCAGGCTGCCGTCGGCATTCTTGACTACCGCCTTCGGAATTGCGTTCGTGTGCAGCTGTGGGCCTTCGGCATTCATCACTTCCACCAGAGTCTCAACGATCAGCGGATCGAAGCTGCGCAGCGGCGCGTGTTTACGCACGAACAGGTGGGTTTCCGCGCCGAGGCCGTTAATCACGCCGGCCAGTTCAACGGCAATATAGCCCGCGCCGACTACCGCTACGCGCTTCGGCAGCGCCGGCAGTTCGAAGAAACCGTCGGAATCAATACCGTATTCCACACCTGGAATGTTCGGGTGGCTCGGGCGGCCGCCGGTGGCGATTAGGATATGATCGGCGGTAATGGTCTCGCCGTTGACTTCCACGGTATGGGCATCGACAAAGCGCGCGAACCCTTTGATAACATCAACTTTATTCTTACCCAGCACGTTGTCGTAAGAGGTATGAATACGGTCGATATAGGCGCTGCGGCTGGCAACCAGCTTATCCCAGTCGAAATGGTTGATGGTGGTATCGAAACCGTAATCCGGGCCATACAGGTGGATTGCTTCGCGGATCTGCGCCGCATGCCACATCACTTTTTTCGGCACGCAGCCGACGTTAACGCAGGTGCCGCCCAGCTCTTTGGCTTCAATCAGCGCGCACTTCTGGCCGTACATCACCGCACGGTTAATCGAGGCGATGCCGCCGCTGCCGCCGCCGATGGCGAGGTAATCATAATGTTTGCTCATGCCCATATGTCCTTAATCGTTAATTGCCGCGATTGTAGCGCGAGGCTTAAAAGGTTCCACCGATGGTTGCGATTACTCCGGTACGATCCAACTCACGGTCGCGTGACCGGTACCGGCTGGAACCAGTTTGCTGTGCAGCCACGGCAGCACGTTATTCATCTGCTGTTCCAGCTTCCACGGCGGGTTGATGACGATCATCCCGGAGGCGGTCATGCCGCGCTGGTCGCTGTCCGGACGCACCGCCAGCTCGATTTGCAGAATTTTGCGAATACCTGTGGCTTCTAAATCTTTAATCATGCGTTTGATCTGCGCGCGCAGCACCACCGGATACCACAGCGCGTAGGTGCCGGTGGCGAAGCGTTTATAACCTTCGTTGATCCCGGTGACCACCGCCTGATAATCGGTTTTAATTTCGTACGGCGGGTCGATAAGAATCAGACCGCGACGGGAAACCGGCGGCAGCTTGGCCTTCAGCTGCTGATAGCCATCGGCTTTATCGACGCGCGCGCGGCTGTCTTTCTGGAACTCGGCGCGCAGCAGCGGGAAATCGCTCGGGTGCAGTTCTGTCATCTGCAGGCTGTCCTGCTCGCGCAGCAGTTGGCGCGCGATAAGCGGCGAACCCGGGTAGTAACGCAGTTGGCCGCTGCGGTTGAAGTGCTCGACGACCGAAATATACGGCTCCAGCTCGGTCGGTAGATCGTCCTGCTGCCAGATACGGGCGATGCCTTCAAGGTACTCGCCGGTACGTTCGGCGTGCTCGCCGCTCAGCTGATAGCGGCCCGCGCCGGCGTGGGTGTCCAGGTAGAGAAACGGTTTTTCTTTCTCTTTCAGCGATTCAATGATCAAACTCTGAACGGTGTGTTTAAGGACGTCGGCGTGGTTGCCTGCGTGAAAGCTGTGGCGATAACTGAGCATGGATGCAGAGATTCCGGAAATAAACAAGTTAACCGACAGTTTACCGCAGTTCGCCCAGGATTGCCGCTGTCGCACCGCCTGTCATTGAAATTCCCGCAACTATCCCCCATTCTAGATCTCATGCAAAAGCGCCGGAACGCGCGCTTCATTCACCCTCTTCAACAGGACAGCGCATATGACCAATCCATTACTGACGCCTTTTTCATTGCCGCCATTTTCTGCAATTAAACCGGAGCACGTGGTCCCTGCGGTCACTAAAGCGCTGGATGATTGCCGGGCCGCGGTGGAAAGCGCGGTGGCGCACGGCGCGCCGTATAGCTGGGAAAATCTTTGCCAGCCGCTGGCGGAAGTGGACGATGTGCTGGGACGCATCTTCTCGCCAATCAGCCATTTGAATTCGGTAAAAAACAGCCCGGAGCTGCGTGAAGCCTACGAACAGACGCTGCCGCTGCTCTCCGAGTACAGCACTTGGGTCGGCCAGCATGAAGGCCTGTATAAAGCCTACCGCGACCTGCGCGACGGCGATAACTACGCCACGTTGAACACCGCGCAGAAAAAAGCGGTCGATAACGCACTGCGCGATTTTGAATTATCCGGGATTGGCCTGCCGGCAGAAGCGCAGAAACGCTACGGTGAAATCGCCGCGCGCCTCTCTGAGCTTGGCAATCTGTACAGCAACAACGTGCTTGATGCCACCATGGGCTGGAACAAGCTGGTGACCGACGTCGCCGATCTCGCTGGCATGCCGGAAAGCGCGCTGGCCGCCGCTCAGGCCCAGGCGCAGGCGAAAGAGCAGGAAGGATATCTGCTGACGCTGGATATTCCGAGCTATCTGCCGGTGATGACCTACTGCGACAATCAGGCGCTGCGCGAAGAGATGTATCGCGCCTATTCCACCCGCGCCTCCGATCAGGGCCCGAACGCCGGGAAATGGGATAACAGCCCGGTGATGGCGGAGATCCTCGCGCTGCGTCACGAGCTGGCGCAACTGCTGGGCTTTGACAGCTACGCCTTTAAATCTCTGGCCACCAAAATGGCTGAAAATCCGCAGCAGGTCCTCGATTTCCTGACCGACCTGGCAAAACGCGCGCGTCCGCAGGGCGAAAAAGAGCTGGCTCAGCTGCGTGCTTTCGCCAAAGCCGAGTTTGGCGTCGATGAACTGCAGCCGTGGGATATCGCTTACTACAGCGAAAAACAGAAACAGCATCTCTACAGCATTAGCGATGAGCAACTGCGCCCGTATTTCCCGGAAAACAAAGCCGTTAACGGCCTGTTTGAAGTGGTTAAGCGTATTTATGGCATTACCGCCAAAGAGCGTACCGATGTCGATGTGTGGCATCCGGAAGTGCGTTTCTTCGAGCTGTATGACGAAAATAATGAGCTGCGCGGCAGCTTCTATCTTGACCTGTATGCCCGCGAACATAAACGCGGCGGGGCGTGGATGGACGACTGCGTCGGCCAGATGCGTAAGCTGGATGGTTCCCTGCAAAAACCGGTCGCTTATCTGACCTGTAACTTCAACCGCCCGGTAAACGGCAAACCGGCGCTGTTCACGCACGATGAAGTGATTACCCTGTTCCACGAGTTTGGCCATGGTCTGCACCACATGCTGACCCGCATTGATACCGCCGGCGTTTCCGGCATCAGCGGGGTGCCGTGGGATGCGGTCGAGCTGCCGAGCCAGTTTATGGAAAACTGGTGCTGGGAGCCGGAAGCGCTGGCGTTTATCTCCGGGCATTACGAAACCGGTGAACCGCTGCCGCAGGAACTGCTGGAGAAAATGCTGGCGGCGAAAAACTACCAGGCAGCGATGTTTATTCTCCGCCAGCTGGAGTTCGGTCTGTTCGATTTCCGTCTACACGCGGAATACTCGCCGGAGCAGGGGGCGAAAATCCTCGAGACCCTGGCCGAGATTAAAAAGCAGGTCGCCGTGGTGCCGGGCCCAACCTGGGGCCGCTTCCCGCATGCGTTCAGCCACATCTTTGCGGGTGGTTACGCGGCGGGCTACTACAGCTACCTGTGGGCCGATGTATTGGCGGCGGATGCCTTCTCGCGCTTCGAAGAAGAGGGAATTTTCAACCGTGAAACCGGTCAATCATTCCTCGACAATATCCTGAGCCGCGGCGGTTCCGAAGAGCCGATGGAGCTGTTCAAACGCTTCCGCGGGCGCGAGCCGCAGCTGGACGCGATGCTTGAGCATTACGGGATCAAAGGCTGATTGCTACGTGAAAATCTGCTTAATTGATGAAACAGGCGCCGGTGACGGCGCCTTATCTGTTTTGGCCGCCCGTTGGGGGCTGGAGCATGATGCAGAGAATCCGATGGCGCTGGTGCTGACGGACGAGCATCTGGAGCTGCGTAAGCGCGATGAGCCAAAACTTGGCGGCATCTTTGTCGATTTCGTCGGCGGCGCGATGGCTCATCGCCGCAAGTTTGGCGGCGGCCGCGGTGAAGCGGTAGCCAAAGCGGTGGGTATTAAAGGCGATTATCTGCCGGATGTGGTTGACGCCACCGCTGGCCTGGGGCGCGATGCCTTCGTGCTGGCGTCGGTCGGCTGTCGCGTGCGGATGCTTGAGCGTAACCCGGTGGTCGCCGCGCTGCTCGACGATGGTTTGAAACGTGGCTATGCCGATGCGGAGATCGGCGGCTGGCTGCAGGAGCGCTTACAGTTGATTCATGCCTCCAGCCTCAATGCGTTGACCGATATCACCCCGCGCCCACAGGTGGTGTATCTGGATCCGATGTTTCCCCATAAGCAGAAAAGCGCGCTGGTCAAAAAAGAGATGCGGGTATTTCAGTCGCTGGTGGGGCCGGATTTAGACGCCGATGGTCTGTTGGCGCCGGCTCGACAGCTGGCGACCAAACGAGTGGTGGTGAAGCGTCCGGACTATGCGCCGCCGCTGGCGGATGTCGCCACGCCGAACGCGGTGGTGACCAAAGGACATCGGTTTGATATTTACGCCGGTACGCCGGCGTAATTTTTCGTCGTTGTGATATCACCCGGATAGCGGCGCAACGCGCCTTATCCGGGCTACCAAATTGTAGCGCGAGCCGGGAACCGCAATATTTAAACAAACGGCGCCAGCGGATCGGCCATCTTAGATGGTTACTCGGCGCTGGCTGGGGTATTAATCATCCGGTTCAGCCACGGCACCATAAAGGCCATCACCACCGTCACCGCCAGGGTCACGAGGCCAATTTTACTGAACACGTTGGTGTAGATCGGCAGCGTCTGCAGCGGGTCGGTTATATTTTCCGGTACCGCGGTGAAGGTCGCGACATAGCCGCCCATCAGGAACGCGGCGGCCTGAGTCAGGAACCACATCCCCAGAATAAAGCCCATCAGCCGCTGCGGAACCAGCGCGGCAACCATCGCCAGGCCCAGGGCGCTAATCAGCAGTTCGCCGAGACTCTGGAACAGATAAACCAGCACGATAAACCACGGCGAGGTGAGCCCCTGCGGGTCGGCAAACCACATCCCGGCCGCCGCGGCGGTCAGGAAGCCCAGCGCGCAGAGGAACATGCCGAGAGTGAATTTCATCGGCATGGTCAGGTCTTTACCTTTGTTGCCAAGACGGGTGTAGATAGCCGCCAGTACCGGGCTGGCGACCACCACCCAGAACGGGTTCAATGCCTGGAAACTCACCGGGTTAATTGCGATGCCGAGAATGTCGTGATGCACGTTATTGATGGCGAAGAAGTTCAGCGAGGTCGGCATCTGGGCATACAGGATATAAAACACCACCGCTTCGAGCATCAGGATGAAGGCGACGAACATCTTGTTGCGGCCGGTTTTATCGAGGCGGAAAGCTTCGCGGAAGAAGAAAATCGTCACCACGATGGACAGCACGATCAGCACCAGGTTGGCGATTTTAACGTTATGCATCAGCCAGGCGCAGAGGAAAATCATCACCACGGTGCCGACCAGCACGTACAGCAGATTACGGAAACTCAGCGGCTGATGATCCGGGGTTGAACCGATATCTTTCACCATTCCGCGGCAGGCGAAGTAGACCAGCAGCGCGACGATAAGCCCGGCGCCGCACAGATTGTAGGTCACCGCATAGCCGAACTTATCGGCAATAACCGGCGCCAGCGACAGCGAGAGCAGCGAACCGATGTTAATCGACATATAAAACAGGGTGAAGGCGCCGTCGAGACGGGCATCTTTAGGCGGATAGCATTTTGATAGCAGGCTCGCGGGATTGGCTTTAAACAGCCCGTTGCCGACGGCGATAGTGCCAAGCGCGATAAAGATAAGGTCGGGTTTGAGCAGCGACAGACCGGTCATAAAATAGCCGATTGCCAACACGATGGCGCCGAGCACCAGCGTGCGTTTGGTTCCAAGCAGATGGTCACCGACATAGCCGCCGATGGAAATGAGGCCGTAGACCAGCGCCGCAAAGGCGCCAAAGGTGATAAATGCCTGTTCCTGAGAGAAACCAAGCTGTTTAACAAAGAACACCGCCAGGATGCCCTGGACGCCGTAATAGCCAAAACGCTCCCATAACTCTACAAAAAAAATCATGAAGAACGGACGGGGTTGCTGTAGCAAACCCGTAGGTGCAGTTGTTTTCATATTCCTTCGCCTTTTAGTGCTATCCCAAAAAGTATGAACGCGTCTGCCAAAACGCGCCGAAAAAGTCTGATGGCCCATAATGATTCGGCCATTGGCTGAATGTATAGATTATTATATAGATATTAATTCTAATAAATGGTTGATCACACTAACCGATATTAATTATCTGGATTGATATCCTGATGGGATCAATGGGATTCAGGCGGGAAGTAGCATAAAAACAAAAACGCCCGCAGGCGCGGGCGTTGACTGGCGAGGAAAGTGGATTATTCGTCTTCTTCGTCGCGCAGCGGTACGATCAGCATATCAACGTGAACGGTGTTGATCAGCTGACGCGCGGAGGACATCAGCTTGCTCCAGAAGTCCTGATGGTGACCGCAGACCACCAGGTCCATATCATATTTTTTAATCGCATCGACCAGCACCTGGCCCAGATCGCCGCTGCCGCTCAGGGTTTCGGTAATCGGGTAGCCAGCGTTGGTGGAAAGCTCGGTCAGCGCGTGGTGCGTCTCTTCAGAGATGCGTTTCTGCATGTCGCCCAGATTAACATCGATAAGACCGGTGTAGAGGTCGGAGTAATTCACATCCACGTGAATCAGGGAAACTTTCGCATTGTAGGGACGCGCCATAGAAACCGCTTTCTCTACCAGCACTTTGCTTTCCGGTGATAGGTCTACTGCAATAAGAATGTGTTTGTAAGCCATAGTGTTACTCCTTCCATAAGTTGTCGATGACCGTTGGACCAGACAGCCTGTGCTGTCGATTCGCCCGCGTCCTGCAAGCTAGATTCGCGGGGGGTAAGCCTTTAAGGACTTAATTGTAGAAGATAATTTCTACAATATAGCGCCCCTCGCACTCCGTCAATGCACCTGGTTCACCGTTAGTTAAACAAATTATTCCGTCTTACGTATTGATAACGATTAACCTTGTGGTAAAAAAATTAACTGATCTCCTACACTATTTAATGAGCCGGTCGGATAAATAAACGTGACCGGAATCGCACTCTTTTACTGTACGGTGGGTTGGATGATATTGGGGAGCGGTAGTCCCGGAGGGATCTCCGTGGATGGGTCGCCGGGGAGGAAGTATGATCAGCACTGTTGCGCTGTTTTGGGCCCTGTGTATCGTTTGTGTGGTGAATATGGCACGTTACTTCTCATCGTTGCGTGCATTATTGGTTGTGCTACGTGGTTGCGATCCCTTGCTCTATCAATATGTTGATGGCGGAGGTTTTTTCACCTCGCATGGGCAGCCCAGTAAACAAATGCGGCTGGTTTGGTATATCTATGCCCAACGATATCGCGATCATCATGATGACGAGTTTATTCGTCGCTGTGAGCGTGTTCGCCGGCAGTTCATCCTGACCAGCGCGCTGTGTGGTCTGGTGCTGGTGAGTATGATTGCACTGCTTATCTGGCATTGAGCTGCCTGAATTGAGTGCAAAAAAATGGGCCAGTTTCCTGACCCATTTTTCGCATGGCTATTGCTTAGATAAGCTTCAGAGCCAGCCAGTACAGCACGCCTGACAGCAAAATGGCTGCCGGCAGGGTGAGTACCCATGCCATCAGGATGCTGGTGACGGTTTTCTTCTGCAGACCACCGCCATCAACGAGCATCGTCCCCGCAACCGAGGAAGAGAGCACGTGGGTGGTGGAAACCGGCATGCCGGTGTAGCTGGCAAGGCCGATAGAAACCGCGGCGGTCATCTGGGCGGACATACCTTGCGCGTAGGTCATACCCTTCTTACCAATCTTCTCGCCGATAGTGGTCGCCACGCGGCGCCAGCCGATCATGGTGCCAATACCCAGCGCCAGCGCGACCGCCATAATGATCCAGATTGGCGCGTACTCGATGGTGCTTAGCATATCGGTTTTCAGTTTCTTCAGCAGGCGCTGGTCGTCAGTGCTCACATCCGGCAGTTTGGCCACTTTGTCGGTGGTGTCGGAGATGCAGAGCATAATGCGACGCAGCTGGCCGCGCTGATCCACTGACAGTGTATCGTAGCTTTCCGTACCGGTGAGCATTGTCTTCACGCGGTCAAGCGCGTTGATGGTGTTCGCCGGATGGCAGTGAAACTCGCCGTTGGCCGCGGTATTGGTTTCCGGTGACGGAACCAGTTGATCAACGCCGGTGGCTTTCTTCAGCAGCTCAGGGCGCTGTTGGAAGAAGGTTTCCACGTTGTTGACTGCATCGCGGGTACGAGTGATTTCGTAACCAGACGCGTTCATGTTGACCACGAAGCCCGCCGGCGCGACGCCAATCAGTACCAGCATGACCAGACCAATGCCTTTCTGCCCATCATTGGCGCCGTGCGAGAACGACACGCCGATAGCGGACAGGATCAGCGCGATACGGGTCCAGAACGGCGGTTTTTTCTTACCGTCTTTCTTTTCGCGTTCCGCTGGGGTCAGGTGTATACGAGCGCGTTTTTTGGTACCGCTCCAGTAACGACGCAGAATGAAAATCAGGCCGCCCGCTACCACCAGGCCAACAATCGGCGAGACGATAAGTGAGGCAAAAATGCCGATGACTTTCGGGATATTCAGCGCATCCACCACTGAAGTACCGGTCATCAGCGCATTGGTTAAACCAATACCGATGATGGCGCCAATCAGGGTGTGAGAACTGGAGGCCGGTAGGCCGAAATACCAGGTTCCGAGGTTCCAGATGATTGCCGCCAGCAGCATAGAGAACACCATGGCGAGGCCATGTGCGGAACCCATGTTAAGCAGCAGGTCCGTTGGCAGCATATGCACGATGGCATAGGCTACGCTGAGACCGCCCAGCAGAACGCCGAAAAAGTTGAAGAGTGCCGCCATCGCAACAGCAAGCTGCGACCGCATTGCGCGAGTGTAAATCACCGTTGCAACTGCGTTTGCGGTATCATGAAAACCGTTAATCGCTTCGTAAAACAGTACAAAAGCTAAAGCAAGCAATAATAATAGTCCGGTATGTAAATCCAGACCGGCAAATAAATGTAGCATAGGACGTTACGCCATTTTGAGGACATGAACGCGGCGCATTATCAGTGACTTTAGCGGCGCGGGCAAAGTGAAATATAGACTTTTTTTGATTTTCTTCCTGTTTGGTTTCTACCCGGTTGGGAGTAATCCTATATCTTTCAAAGACGTAACTGAATGTTGTTTTTTTCGTGCTGGTGTGACCAGAGTGAAATATTTACAATTCCCGACAATTGGGGAATGAGGAAAGTTGAGTGGAAAGGTTTGATGCCATTGTGATCGGCGCCGGTGCGGCGGGAATGTTTTGTGCGGCGCAGGCGGGGCAGTTGGGCTGCCGGGTGCTGCTGCTCGATAATGGCAAAAAGCCGGGGCGCAAAATCCTGATGTCCGGCGGCGGCCGCTGCAACTTTACTAACATGTATGTCGAACCCGCGGCATATCTCAGCCAAAACCCGCATTTTTGCAAATCTGCGCTAGCGCGCTATACCCAGTGGGACTTTATCGAACTGGTTGGCAAATATGGTATTGCCTGGCATGAGAAGACCTTAGGTCAGCTGTTTTGCGATGATTCCGCGGAGCAAATCGTCAATCTGCTGCTGTCGGAATGTGAAAAAGGCGGCGTACAGATCCGTCTGCGCAGCGAAATTCTCAGCGTCGAACGCGATGAACAAGGCTACCGGCTACAGGTGAACGGCGAAATGCTGACGGCGAAGAAGCTGGTGATCGCTTCCGGCGGCCTGTCGATGCCGGGGCTGGGCGCATCGCCGTTTGGTTACAGGGTGGCCGAACAGTTCGGCCTGAAGGTGCTGCCGACCCGCGCCGGGCTGGTGCCGTTTACCCTGCATAAACCGCTGCTTGAGCAGCTGCAGGTGCTTTCCGGCGTTTCGGTGCCCTCTACGATTACCGCCGAGAACGGTACGCTGTTTCGCGAAAATTTGCTGTTTACCCATCGTGGCCTTTCCGGCCCGGCGGTGCTGCAGATTTCCAGCTACTGGCAGCCCGGCGAGTTTGTCACCGTCAACCTGCTGCCGGACTGCGATCTTGAGGCGTTCCTCAACGAGCAGCGGGGCGCTCATCCCAACCAAAGTCTGAAAAATACCCTGGCGATGCAGCTGCCGAAGCGGCTGGTCGAATGTTTACAGCAGCTTGGGCAGATACCTGATGTGACACTGAAGCAACTGAACGTTCGCGATCAGCAGACGCTGGTGGAGACGTTAACTGCCTGGCGCGTGCAGCCGAACGGTACCGAAGGCTACCGAACGGCGGAGGTGACCCTCGGCGGCGTGGATACCAATGAGCTTTCGTCACGCACCATGGAGGCGCGCAAAGCGCCGGGGCTTTACTTTATCGGTGAAGTGATGGACGTCACCGGCTGGCTTGGCGGCTATAACTTCCAGTGGGCGTGGTCAAGCGCCTGGGCCTGCGCGCAGGCGCTGGCGGAAGCTTAATCAGAGAGCCCGGGCACCCTGGCGCCCGGGCTGTTTCGATCAGTTCAACCCAAGAAAATACTGGGCGATTTTGAAATAGATAATCAGCCCGGTGCCATCTATCAGCGTGGCGATAAACGGCGCGGAAACCACCGCCGGGTCGATACCGATCCGCTTAAGCAGCATCGGAATAACCGAAGACACCACCGCGCTCCACAGGGTAATACAGACCAGCGTCAGGCTGACGATCAGCGTGATTTCCATGCCAATCCCCATCATCCAGGCGCGCAGGCAGCCCGCCAGACCCAGGGTCAGGGCAATCAGAAACGAGGTCGACACCTCTTTGCGGATAACCCGTCCCATGTCACGTAAACGGACTTCGCCCAGCGCCATCGAACGCACCAGCGTTGAGGTGATCTGAGTTCCGCTGTTGCCGCCGGTGCCGATCAGTAACGGGATGAAGAAGGCCAGCGCGATGGCCGATTCCAGCGCCTCTTCAAAATGCTGCAGCACGCTGCTGGTGTAAGCTTCGGCAACAAATAACAGTAGCAGCCAGACCGAGCGTTTCTTCCACAGCGTCCACGGACTGATTTCCAGATACGGTTTTTCCAGCGGTAGCGTCGCCCCCTGCAGCTGGGCGTCTTCGGTGACGTCATCCTCCAGCAGGTGGGCAATTTCTTTTTCCATCAGGCAGCCGACCAGCTCGCCTTTATCGACAACCGGCACCAGATCGAGGCCGCGCTCGGTGAGTTCGGCAATCACCTGAGGGCGCTCATCGTCGGGTTTGACGCGAAACAGACAGCTGTCCATCAGGTAGCGAATAGACTGGCCTATCTCTGCCTCCTGCAAAAGTTTTTTGACTGATAAGCTGCCGCGCAGCTTGTTACCGGCGACGACAAATACCTGGCCGGGAATATCGTCGCTGGCGAGCTGCGAGATAAAGTGTTCACGCGCCTCATGGACGCTGAAATGTTCCTGCAGCGTAATAAAGTCGGTACGCATGTACTGGGCGATCGCATCGCCGTCGAAGCCAGAGGTCGCCTGATGCGCGGCGCAGAGTTGAATGGAAGACATGATTAAAATCCCTATAAAAAATCACTCATAGGGGCGAACAAGACAGGGTTAGCGCAGGCAGATCCCTACGTCCTGGTTTTAGCACTGCATAACGTATCTGAACGGTTAATACCGCCAGAAGTTACCTTGGCAACACCTTGATTCGATGGAAGCCTGTATTTCCCTGAGTGGTCTCTCTCGATACCAACAGGGCGGTAACTTGTATTTATGCAGGAGCCTCGCCATAACGAGATCGTTAAATGAGGCGCCATTATTGGCGAACAGGGATAATTAACTAAGCGTATAGTTTATGTGGTTTATCAACTGTTGATAAACAAACTTCATCAGGACACAGCTTGACTTCATCTTGTGCTATCATGATATTGACTTCAATGGATGAAGTCATGGAGCAAGGCGATGGAGCAGCAGGTTTTATCTTTACGTAAAAAACAGCGCAACACGCTGGAGCAGCTGTTTAAAACCCCCGTGCCGCAGGGTATTAAATGGGCCGACATTGAATCGCTAATTAAAGCGTTAGGTGGGGAGATTAAAGAAGGACGCGGCTCGCGCTGTAAATTTTTGTTGAACCACAGCATTGCCAGCTTTCACAGGCCTCACCCTTCGCCGGATACTGACAAAGGCGCCGTGGAGAGCGTGCGCGATTGGTTAATCACTATAGGGGTAAAACCATGATCAAACCTAAAACGCCAAATTCAATGGAGATTGCCGGGCAGCCTGCTGTTATTAACTACGTGCCTGAACTCAATGCATTCCGCGGTAAGTTCCTGGGATTATCAGGATATTGCGATTTTGTTTCCGATAGCATTCAAGGGTTACAACAGGAGGGCGAGATATCATTACAGGAATATCTTGCTGATTGTCGTGAAGCGGGCATCGAGCCTTATGCTCAGCCGGAAAAGCTGAAAACCTTCACATTGCGCTATCCTGAATCATTTGGTGAGCGTCTTAGCTCCGCCGCTGCAGAGGAGCAGGTTTCCGTAAATACCTGGATCCTTGAGACGCTCAATGAACGTCTCAAACAGGCTTAAAACAATCTGCATCAAATTGCCATCGTTTTAATTATCATCCGCTAAACACTGCAAATGCCCATGCCGCACGCCGCGCTGGGCAATCACCTCGTCGGCAAAATGCTGTACTTCGTCCATGTTGCCTTTTAGCACCGCGATCTCCAGACAGTCATCATGATTGATGTGGACATGTAACGTGGCGACCGAGAGATCGTGATGCTGATGCGAAGAGGCGACCAGCCGGCTCGCCAGTTCGCGTTTTTCATGCTCATACACGTACGACAGAACCGCATAGCCGCGTTGCGTCGGCTGCTGTAGCGGATTGTGGTGAAGCGCGTCACGCAGGATATCGCGCACTGCTTCCGAACGGTTGTGATAGCCGCGGTGGGCGCTGTGCGCGTCGAGCGCGGCCAGCAGATCATCATCCAGAGTCAGGGTTACGCGCTGCATAGCATGGCCTCGTTAAGCAGAGTGCGGGGAAAGGGCGGGAGTACCGCGCGTTGTAGCGCCTGTCCGGCAGCGGATGTAAGGCGCAGCGGCAAACTTACTGCGGCCGTTTCGACGATGCGTCCGCTATCCATCACCAGTACCCGCTGGCAAAAACGCTCCACCAGCCGCAGGTCGTGGGTGATAAACAGGCAGGCGGTGGCGAACTGCGCCTGCAGGCGTTTGAGCAGGGCAATAATATCCGCCTGAAGCATCAGATCGAGATTCGATACCGCTTCGTCGAGAATTAATAGCTGCGGCCGGACCACCAGCGCCCGCGCCAGGCACACGCGCTGCAGCTGTCCGCCGCTGAGCTGCGCCGGACGCTTGTCGAGCAGCGCCGGGGCGAGGTCAACCGCCAGCAGCATCTCCTCCACCCGCTGCGTACGCTCTTCACGCGATAAACTAAACAGGTGCCGCAGCGGCTCGCTGATAATCTCGCGCACCGTTTTGCGCGGATTCACCGCGCTAACGGCATCCTGAAACACCAGCTGAATATCGCGGCGAAAGGCGCCGGTCGCCTCCCCCTTCAGGGAGGTCAGCGACGCGCCGCGCCAGGCGACATCGCCATACCGCGGCGTTTCGAGACCGACCAGCATCCGCGCCAGGGTACTTTTGCCGCAGCCGCTGCGCCCGAGCAGCGCCACCGTTTCACCGAGGGCGATGTCGAACTGGATATCGCGCAATACCGCACCGTGGTGGGGATAATCGTGGCTCACTGCGTTCACGCTGAGTAAATTCATGGTGTTTTCTCCAGGCCATATAGCGCCAGATGGGCGGCCAGCAGGCGCTGGCTGAGCGGGTGCTGTGGGGCGCTAAATAGCGTGTTAACGTCGCAGCGTTCAACAAGACGGCCGTTTTCCATCACCGCCACGTCATGCGCCAGCCGGGCGACAACGCCCATATCATGGGTCACCAGCAGCAGCCCCTGCCCGCGGTTGGCGACGATATCCGCCAGCAGGTCGAGAATGCGCGCCAGGGCGACGGCATCAAGGTCGGTGGTCGGTTCGTCGGCGATGATAAACGGCGCGCGACTGAGCAGGGCCAGGGCCACCATCATCCTTTGCAGCATGCCCCCGCTCATCTCGAAGGGATAGCGCTTGAGCAGCGAGAGAGGATTTTCCAGCCCCACCTCTTCCATCGCCGCCAGCAGCGCGACGTTATTGGCCTCGTGGCCCGCTGCCCGGCAGGTTTCCCGCGCGTGCGCCGCCATGGTGTGCAGCGGATTAAAGGCGCTGCGCGGGTTTTGCATAATGGTGGCGATGGTCGCGCCGCGCAGCTGTTCACCGTATACCGGGATACCGTCGAGCAGCACCCGGCCCGCGGTTTGCCTGACGCCAGGCGGTAAAATACCGAGCGTGGCGGCGCAGGTCAGCGATTTACCGCTGCCGCTACTGCCGAGCAGCGCCAGTACCTGACCGCGGCGCAGGGTAAGGGAAACGTCGCTGACCAGCGGACGGTCGGCGACGAGCGAGAGTTGTTCCAGTTGGATCTTTTGCGGCATCAGTGGTTATGCTCCGCGATCAGCTGAGGATCGAGACGATCGCGCAGCGCGTCGCCCACCAGATTAAAAGCCATCACGCTGATAAACAGCGCCAGTCCGGGCCAGACCATTTGCAGCGGCTGCGTCCAGATGTACTGGCGGGCGTCGTTGATCATCACTCCCCATTCCGCCGTCGGCGCGCTGACGCCGAGGCCGAGGAATGACATCCCGGCTACGTGGAGCATCATATGACCGATATCCAGCGAGGCGAGCACCAGCAGCGAAGGGATCACCGCGCCGGCCAAATGGTCACGAAACAATGGCCAATGTCCCGCGCCGCTCAGGCGCGCGGCGAGAATAAACTCGCGCTGGCGCAGAGAGACCACCAGATTGCGCACCATCCTTGCGTACCAGGCCCAGTGCGACAGCGCAATAGCGATAATCACGTTGCTAAGACCGGTACCGAGTACGCCGACCATAAAGAATGACAGTATTGAAGTCGGGAAGGTCATAAACAGCTCGGCCAGGCGCATCAGGCCGCGATCGACGCGTCCGCCCACCATCCCGGCGGCGCCGCCCACCGTAAGGCCGATCAGCAGCACCAGCAGCAGGCAGGCCATCACCGCGCCCAGCGAGACGCGGGTGGCGGCGAGAAGGCGCGAGAAAATATCCCGCCCGAGATGATCGGTGCCGAGCCAGTGGGCGTCGCCCGGAGAGAGCAGACGTTGATGGAGATCGATGGCCGCCGGGTCATAGGGCAGCCACCAGCCGCTGCTCATGGCGATTGCCGCCAGCAGCGCAATAGTGAGTAGCGCCAGTTTTACCGGCCAGCGGAAGGTCGCGAACAGCGTCATACGGCGGCCTCCTCATGGCGGCGCAGGCGCGGATCGAGCGCGGCGTTAAGCAGGTCGACCGCCAGATTGGCCAGCACGAACACCGCCACCATCATCAGGGTAAAGCACTGGATCACCGGGTAGTCGCGATTGAATATCGCGGAAACCGCATAGCGACCGACGCCGGGCCAGGCGAAGATATTTTCGATGATCATCGTCCCGCCGATCAGCTCGCCGATGTGCATACCCAGCGCCGTCACTACCGGCAACGTCGCGTTACGCAGCACGTGTCGCCGCTCCACCTGACCCTCGCTCAGCCCGCGCAGACGCGCCCAGACCACGTGGCGCTGGCTGGACACTTCCAGCATGCTGGCGCGCAGCAGACGGGCATTGATCGCCAGCGACATCAGGGCGATGGAAAACGCCGGTAGTAGCAGATGTCGCCAGCCGCCGTAGCCCATCGCCGGTAGCCAGCGCAGATGGACGGAAAAGAGCATTACCAGCAAAAATGCCAGCCAGAAGTTGGGCATTGAGACGCCGAGGAAGGCAATCAATCGTACGGCGAAATCAGGTAAGCGGTCGCGATGCCGCGCCGCCCAGATCCCCAGCGGTAGCGAGGTCAGCAGAATAATCACCAGCGCCGCGCCGGTGAGCTGCAGCGTCGCGGGCAGAAAATGCAGCAGGTCGCCCAGCACCGGGCGCTGGCTGGCGTAGGAGACGCCAAAATCGAGATGCAGCGCGCGCCACAGCCAGTGTAGATACTGCAGCGCCAGCGGCTGATTGAGCCCGAGCTGCTCGCGGGTAGCGGCAATCATTTCGCTGGTAGGCGGCACGTTAGAGAGGCGCAGATAGTCCAGTGCCGGGTCGCCGGCGCCAAGACGTAACAACAGGAAGATGATCGCCGAGGCGGCAAGCAGCATCAGCGGTAGCGGTAGCAGGCGGCGAAGGAGATATTTCAGCATCATGGCGCCACCGGCGTAATGAGCTCTAACGGCAGATCGGTGGTCACCGGCGCGAAGGGCACTTCGCCGAGCGTTTTGCGGGCGACGGACATCAGCGAGACATAGCTTATCGGCAGATAGACCGCTTCGTTGTGCAAACGGGTGAGGATATCGCGATACAGTTCGCGACGGCGGCCCTCGTCGGTGGTAGTCAGGACCTCGCCGATCTCTTTATCAATCACTGCTTTATCTGGCAGGCCGCGCTGCGCCTGATAGTCGGCGTGCGAAGCGACGCGCATTGAGCTCATAAACGCGTGCGGGTCGAACGGCGCGCCCCAGGTATGGTTGAAGATCATCGTGAAGCGGCCATCGTGCTGGCGGGCATAGATACTGCTCTCCTCTTCGCCGACCAGCCCAACATCGATACCTACCTGGCGCAGATCGGCCTGGATGATTTCCGCCATCGATTTGGCCAGCGCATCGGTGCCGATAAACGCCAGTTCAAGATGCAACGGGTGCCCGTCTTTTTCACGAATATCCTTGCCGGGCGTTAGCGTCCAGCCGGCGTTTTCCAACAGCGTACGGGCTTTATCCTGATTGAAGCGGCGCGGCGGCAGATCATCCGGCGCGTAAGGTACCGAGGGCGCGAAAAGCGTGTCGGCAACCTGTTGGGTGCCGTACAGCACGCCGTCAATAAGCGCCTGTTTATTGACGGCATAGTTAAGCGCCTCGCGTACCGCCAGTTCATTCGTGGGCGCTTGCAGCGTATTGAGCGCCAGCATCACGGTTTGCGTCGGGGCGGAAAGACGCGTGTGATACTCATACAGCTGGCGAAAACGGGCGAACGTATCCAGCGGCAGTAGCCCTTCATCACCGTAAAGCAGATCAACTTCACCGGTTTCAAAGGCGACCGCCCGGCTGGTGGCGTCGGGGATCACTTTCACGGTGACTTTCTCAAGCGCCGGTTTTTTGCCCCAGTAGCGCGGGTTGCGTACCAGCACATCCTGCTGATTAAGTTGCGAACTGGACAGCATCCACGGACCGGTGCCGATGGGCGCTTTGATGCCTCGCTGCGTACTACCGTCAACAAACTGCGAGGGGGCGATAAAACGAAACGGGCGGGGAAGGGCGAGTTCCTGCAGGAACGGGTAGTAGGCGCTTTTCAGGGTGATTTGTAGTTCGTTATCGCTGAGCGCTTGAACGTCGGTTATCTGATTGGTCAACTCCAGCCAGGCGTGCCGCTGGCGGTTGGCCAGCACCGCCTGGAAATTGGCCACTGCGGCCTGGGCGTTAAACGGTTCGCCGTTGGAGAAGTAGACATCATCGCGCAGGGTGAAACGCCAGATTTTACCATCGGCTGAGTGGATCCAGCGGGTAGCCAGCCAGGGTTTAACCCGGCCATCGGCCTGATATTTGACTAACGGCTCATACACCATACTTTGGGCGAACATTTGGTTCGGTGTATACAGATGTGGATTGAGAGGACCGACGTTAACCGGCCAGGCGATGGCGATTTCATGCATGGCGGCGGGCGCGAGCAGAGGAATGCAGGCGCAGAGCGCCAGCAAGGTGGTGCGGAAAATAGACAAGGTTTACATCCAGAAGGAACGAAAAGTATGACGATTTTAATAATTTGTCATACTTAAGGAGTAACCTGGATCAATATGATGGGAGAAAACCATAACAAAATCATATGTAGCGTAAGTTTACGATTGTCTGAACAAATCCAGCAGGGTGGTGACCTGTTCATCGAGCGGCGCCAGATCCCGCTTCACTATCAAATGCAGCGGCGTGGCGCGGCGAGCGCCATGGCTCAGCGGCAGCGCTTTCAGCACACCCTGTTCCAGGTGTGCGCGGATCCGTTCCTCCGGCAGCCAGCCGAATCCCACCTGATACAGCACCGCATCTATAGCGGCATCAATGGTAGAAAAGGTCCAGGCATCGCGCGTGGATGAGGCGTCGCCGCTACGGTCGGCAATGCGGATCAGCGGCCAGGGGGCCAGCGCGTTGTCGTCCAGCGGTACTTCCGATTGCGACAGCGGATGGTCGCGATGGGCGACCGCGATAAAATCGATATTCATCAGCCATTCGCCGCGTCCGGTAATATCCTGGCGACGCGTTAAGACCATCACGTCGGCCTCGCTGCGGGCGGCGCTAGCCTCATCGATGTTTTCCAGCACTTCGGTCAGCCGAACCTGAGTTTGCGGGTAGCGTTGCTGAAACTGACGCAGAATGGCGAAGAGCCGCTGGCGGGGAAAAATGCTGTCGACGACCAGATCCAGGCGGGTGCGCGCGCCGTTGCGCAGCGTTGCGGCGTGGGTCTCAACCCACGAAAAGGCCTTCAGTAACGGTTTCACCTGATTGAGCAGCAGTTCGCCAGCGGGCGTCAGCACCGCTCGCCGTCCGGACGGCGCCAGCAGCGCCACCCCTAAACGTTCCTGCAGCAGCGCCAGGTTATAGCTCACCGAAGACTGGCTGCGGTTGGTCTCTTCCGCGGCTTTGGCAAAGCTGCCCAGCTCAATCACCTTTTCCAATAGCGCCCATTGTTCCAGCGTGGTCTTGTGCATTATTCATCTAAAAATTAGATTATTTTCATCCAAACATAGCGTTATTCATTCAATTTTTAAAGCCGTATTCTTACCTCAACGAAACAGAGGAGAATAAATAATGAGCACTTTCGACAAACATGACCTCAGCGGCTTTATCGGTAAACATCTGGTTTATACCTACGACAACGGCTGGAACTACGAAATTTACGTTAAAAATGGCACCACTCTGGACTATCGTATTCACAGCGGTATCGTTGCTAATCGTTGGGTGAAAGACCAGCATGCGTACATCGTGCGGGTAGGCGAAAGCATTTATAAAATTTCCTGGACTGAACCAACCGGTACCGACGTCAGCCTGATCGTCAACCTGGGCGACAAACTGTTCCACGGCACCATTTTCTTCCCCCGCTGGATCATGAATAACCCGGAAAAAACCGTCTGCTTCCAGAACGATCATATTCCGTTAATGAACGCCTATCGTGACGCCGGCCCGGCCTACCCGACCGAAGTGATTGATGAATTCGCGACTATCACTTTTGTTCGCGATTGCGGCGCGGATAATAACGATGTTATTAATTGCCCGGCTAATGAATTACCCGCAGATTTTCCTGCAAATTTGTAATACAGCAGAAATAATTCTGTGATCTAACGCTAATTTTTCCGCTAGATTAAAACGTAAATAAATATTTATTGCGGGCTGGTTGACGATTCGTTTACTTTCACCCGTTAAGCCCCAGTTTTCTCTATGAAACTGGGGCTTTTTGCTGCTAATTCCTGCCATAAGAAAATACTATCCATCTGATTCTAAATGAGATATTACTATTCTCGCGAAAAATATTAATTTCTTAATATTATCCTAAGCAACAGCGACTAGATTTATAACCGTCGAAATACCCTGGAATGAAATGTGGCGGTGAACCGACTTCATTTTCATTTTGTTTAAGTCCGCTGGCGCAGGATATTTCTTTCTACCGGCCCCCTTTTTTAGTGGGTTATTAATAGAACAGGAAAAAGATGAGCGAATTTCTGCCGTTTTCGCGCCCGTCGATGGGCGACGCAGAGCTGGCTGCGCTGCGTGAAGTTTTGCAATCAGGATGGATCACTACCGGTCCTAAAAACCAGGCGCTGGAAGAGGCGTTTTGCCAACTGACCGGCAACCGCCACGCCATCGCCGTCAGCTCCGCTACCGGCGGTATGCACGTTACGCTAATGGCGATGGGCATTGGCCCTGGCGACGAAGTGATCACCCCTTCGCAAACCTGGGTTTCGACGCTGAATATGATCTGTCTGCTGGGCGCTACGCCGGTGATGATCGATGTCGACCACGACAATCTGATGATTACCCCTGAGGCGGTGGAAGCGGCGATCACTTCGCGGACGAAAGCGATTATACCCGTCCACTACGCGGGCGCGCCTGCGGATATCGATGCGATCCGCGCCGTTGGCGAGCGCCACGGTATACCGGTAATCGAAGATGCCGCGCATGCCGCGGGAACGCACTATAAAGGCCGCCACGTCGGCTGGCGCGGCACCGCGATTTTCTCGTTCCACGCGATCAAAAATATGACCTGCGCCGAAGGGGGGCTTATCGTCACCGATGATGACGAGCTGGCTTCCCGCATCCGCAGCCTCAAATTCCACGGCCTGGGCGTAGACGCCTACGACCGTCAGACCCACGGCCGCGCGCCGCAGGCGGAAGTGATTACTCCCGGCTTCAAATACAATCTGGCCGATATCAACGCCGCGCTGGCGCTGGTGCAGCTGGATAAGCTGGCGCAGGCGAATCAACGTCGCGCTGAAATCGCCCAACGCTACCTGCGCGAGCTGGCGGATACCCCCTTTAAGCCGCTGACCATTCCGGCATGGGATCACCAGCACGCCTGGCACCTGTTTATTATCCGCGTTGATGAAGCGGCCTGCGGCATCAGCCGCGATGCCCTGATGGAAAAACTCAAAGCCATGGGCATAGGCACCGGTCTGCACTTCCGCGCGGCCCATACGCAAAAGTATTACCGCGAGCGTTTTCCTGAAGTTTCGTTACCGAATACCGAATGGAACAGCGCGCGCATTTGTTCCATCCCGCTGTTCCCGGATATGACCGACGACGATGTCACCCGCGTCATTACCGCGCTGCATCAGTTGTCAGGACGTTGATATGCTTACTTATCCTCCCGTAAAAAAAGTCTCGGTGGTTATCCCGGTTTATAACGAACAGGATAGTCTGCCGGAGCTGCTGCGTCGGACCGACGCCGCCTGTGCGACGCTAGGGCGCCAATATGAAATTCTGCTGATCGACGACGGCAGCAGCGACGATTCCGCGCGCATGCTGACCGAGGCCGCCGAAGCCGAAGGCAGCCACGTAGTGGCGGTGCTGTTGAACCGCAACTACGGCCAGCACTCGGCGATTATGGCCGGTTTCAGCCATGTCACCGGCGATCTGATCATCACCCTTGATGCCGACCTACAAAATCCGCCGGAAGAGATCCCGCGGCTGGTGGCAAAAGCCGATGAAGGCTATGACGTGGTCGGTACCGTGCGCCAGAACCGTCAGGACAGCATCTTCCGTAAATCTGCCTCGAAGATGATTAACCGCCTGATTCAGCGTACCACCGGTAAGGCAATGGGCGATTACGGCTGCATGCTGCGCGCCTATCGCCGCCATATCATCGACGCCATGCTCAACTGCCATGAGCGCAGCACCTTTATCCCGATTCTGGCGAATACCTTCGCCCGCCGGGCGGTCGAGATCCCGGTGATGCACGCCGAGCGCGAATTCGGCGACTCCAAATATAGCTTCATGCGTCTGATTAACCTGATGTATGACCTGGTGACCTGTCTGACCACCACCCCGCTGCGTTTACTGAGTATTTTCGGCAGCGTGATAGCCCTGTTGGGCTTCGCCTTCGGCCTGCTGCTGGTGGTGCTGCGTCTGGCCTTCGGTCCGCAATGGGCGGCGGAAGGGGTGTTTATGCTCTTCGCCGTGCTGTTCATGTTCATCGGCGCCCAGTTTGTCGGTATGGGCCTGCTCGGGGAGTATATCGGCCGCATCTATAACGATGTTCGCGCCCGTCCCCGTTACTTTATTCAACGTGTTGTTCGCCAGCCGGAAACGGCGTCTCAAGAGGAAGATCGTTCATGAAAGCAGTAGTCTTCGCTTATCACGATATGGGTTGCGCAGGTATTCAGTCACTGCTGGATGCCGGGTATGACATCGCCGCTATTTTCACCCATCCGGATAACCCTGGCGAAAACCAATTCTTTGGTTCCGTAGCCCGTATTGCCGCCGAGCAAGGTATCCCGGTATGGGCGCCGGAAGATGTTAACCATCCGCTGTGGATTGAACGTATTCGCGAGATGAAGCCGGATGTGCTGTTCTCGTTCTACTACCGCAACCTGCTGTGCGATGAGATCCTGAATATCGCGCCGAAGGGGGCTTTCAACCTGCATGGTTCTCTGCTGCCGAAATACCGCGGTCGCGCGCCGCTGAATTGGGTACTGGTCAACGGCGAAAGCGAAACCGGCGTGACCCTGCACCGGATGGTTAACCGCGCCGACGCGGGCGATATCGTCGCTCAACAAGCTGTGGCTATCGGCCCGGATGACGCGGCGCTGGCGCTGCACCGTAAGCTGTGCGCCGCCGCCTCCGATCTGCTTGGCCAGGCGCTGCCGGCTATTCGTGAGGGTAAGACTGAGGAGCGGGCGCAGGACCACAGCCAGGCGACCTACGTTGGCCGTCGTACCCCGGAAGACGGACGTCTCGATTGGGATAAACCGGCGCAGACTCTGCACAACCTGGTGCGCGCGGTATCCGATCCGTGGCCGGGCGCCTTCGCCTATGCCGGCGCGAACAAATTTATCGTCTGGAAATCCCGCGTGCGCGCCGATCTGCCGGCGGCGAAGCCCGGCACCGTTATCTCCGTCGCGCCGCTAGTGGTTGCCTGTCAGCAGGGGGCGCTGGAAATCGTCACCGGCCAGACCGAACGCGGCGTTTACATGCAGGGCGCCCAGCTGGCGCAGGCGCTGGGGCTGGTGACCAGCGCGGTGCTGAGCAGCAAACCGGTGGTGGCGGTGAAGCGCCGTACCCGCGTGCTGATCCTCGGCGTTAACGGCTTTATCGGTAACCACCTGACCGAGCGCCTGTTGCAGGACGACAACTATGAGATTTACGGCCTGGATATCGGCTCCGACGCCATCAGTCGTTTCCTTGACTGCCCGCGTTTCCACTTTGTTGAAGGCGATATCAGCATTCACTCCGAGTGGATCGAATACCACATTAAGAAATGCGACGTGGTACTGCCGCTGGTCGCGATCGCGACGCCTATCGAATACACCCGTAACCCGCTGCGCGTGTTCGAACTGGATTTCGAAGAGAACCTGAAGATCATCCGTGACTGCGTGAAATACAATAAGCGCATTATCTTCCCGTCGACCTCGGAAGTGTACGGCATGTGCACCGACAAAAACTTCGACGAAGATAATTCCAATCTGGTGGTCGGGCCGATCAACAAACAGCGTTGGATCTACTCGGTTTCTAAACAGCTGCTGGACCGCGTGATCTGGGCCTATGGCGATAAGAACGGCCTCAAGTTCACCCTGTTCCGTCCGTTCAACTGGATGGGGCCGCGTCTGGATAACCTTAATGCCGCACGTATCGGTAGCTCCCGCGCCATCACTCAGCTGATCCTCAACCTGGTGGAAGGTTCGCCGATTAAGCTTATCGAAGGCGGCAAACAGAAGCGCTGCTTCACCGATATCAGCGACGGTATCGAAGCGTTGTTCCGCATCATTGAGAACAAAGATGGTCGCTGCGATGGTCAGATCATCAACATCGGTAACCCGGAAAACGAAGCGAGCATCAAAGAGCTGGCGGAAATGCTGCTCGCCTGCTTCGAGCGCCATCCGCTGCGCGATCGCTTCCCGCCGTTCGCTGGCTTCCGCGAAGTGGAAAGCAGCGATTACTACGGTAAAGGCTACCAGGACGTTGAGCATCGTAAACCGAGCATTCGCAACGCGAAACGCTGCCTGAACTGGGAACCGACCGTCGAGATGGAAGAGACCGTTGAACACACTCTGGACTTCTTCCTGCGCACCGTTGAGCTCACGGACGATAAAAACTCATGAAACAAGTCGGCTTACGCATAGATGTCGATACCTTTCGCGGGACGCGTGATGGCGTACCGCGGCTGCTGGCCCTGCTGGGCAAGCACGGGATTCAGGCAAGCTTCTTTTTCAGCGTCGGGCCGGACAATATGGGGCGCCATTTATGGCGCCTGGTAAAACCGAAGTTTCTGTGGAAAATGCTGCGCTCCAACGCGGCCTCGCTGTATGGCTGGGATATTCTGCTGGCCGGCACCGCGTGGCCGGGGCGCAGGATTGGCGCGGGTAACGAAGAGGTTATTCGCGCCGCCGCGCAGATCCATGAAGTGGGCCTGCACGCCTGGGACCACTACAGCTGGCAAGCGTGGAGCGGCGTCTGGCCGCAGGAACGTCTGACGCTGGAAATTGAACGCGGTCTGCTCGAACTGGAACGCATTATCGGCCGCCCGGTGACCTGCTCCGCCGTCGCCGGCTGGCGTGCCGACCAGCGGGTGGTAAAAGCGAAAGAATCCTTCGATTTCCTCTACAACAGCGATTGTCGCGGCACGCGGCCATTCCTGCCGCAGATTGGCGGCGGGGCCTCCGGCACCGTACAAATTCCGGTGACGCTTCCCACCTGGGATGAAGTGGTCGGTAGCGCCGTCGATACCGCTGGCTTCAACCGCTATCTGCTGGACTGCATTCATCGTGACAAGGGAACGCCGGTCTATACCATCCACGCCGAAGTGGAAGGCATTGCCTACGCCGATCAGTTCGATGCGCTGCTGACCATGGCGGAGGAAGAAGAAATACAATTTTGCCCACTGAGCCAGCTGCTGCCCGCTGACTTTAGCGAGCTGCCGTCAGGCAAAGTGGTCCGTGGTGAGCTGGCTGGCCGGGAAGGTTGGCTTGGACGTGAACAATTACTGGGCTCGGGTGTATGAAAAGCATTCGTTATGGCATCTCTCTGGTTGTACTCTTTGCGCTGTATTACTTATTGCCGCTGAATTTCCGTTTGCTGTGGCAGCCTGATGAAACCCGCTATGCCGAGATCAGTCGTGAAATGCTGGCCTCCGGCGACTGGGTGGTGCCGCATCTGCTGGGCCTGCGTTACTTTGAAAAGCCGATTGCCGGTTACTGGATTAACAGTATTGGCCAGTGGCTATTTGGTCATAATAACTTTGGCGTGCGTTTCGGTTCGGTCTTCGCCATTACCGTCAGCGCGTTGCTGGTGGCGTGGCTGGCGTGGCGTATTTTCCGCGATAAACGCGTGGCGATCCTGTCGCCGGTTATCTTCCTGACCGCGATGCTGGTATACGGTATCGGAACCTATGCGGTGCTGGATCCGATGATCACCATGTGGCTGGCGCTGGCGATGTGCAGCTTCTGGGGAGCCTCCCAGGCGCAGAGCCGCAGCGGGAAGATGTTGGGTTATGTCCTGCTGGGAGTCGCCTGCGGTATGGGGGTGATGACGAAAGGCTTCCTGGCGCTGGCGGTACCGGTGGTTGGCGTGCTGCCGTGGGTGATGGCGCGTAAACGCTGGCGCGAAGTGCTGACCTACGGCTGGCTGGCGGTGGCGGTCTGTACGTTGGTAGTGCTGCCGTGGGGATTGGCTATCGCCAATCGCGAACCCGATTTCTGGCGCTATTTCTTCTGGGTCGAGCATATTCAGCGTTTCGCTGAGAAAGACGCGCAGCATAAAGCGCCGTTCTGGTACTACATTCCGTTCCTGATTGCCGGCAGCCTGCCGTGGTTGGCGCTGTTACCGGGCGCGCTGAAGCGCGGCTGGAGCGAGCGCGATGATGCCCGCGGCGCGCTGTATCTGCTAGGCTGGATAGCGATGCCGTTCCTGTTCTTCAGCATCGCCAAGGGAAAACTGCCGACCTACATTCTGCCGTGCTTTATGCCGCTGTCGATTTTGATGGCCCGCTACGCGCTGGATGCCGCGAAGGCGGGGGCGAAAGCGCTGCGCATCAACGGCATGATCAACCTCGGTTTTGGTCTGATCGGCCTGGTCGCCGTGCTGGTGGTCTCGCCGTGGGGCGTCATGCATAAACCGGTGTGGACGAAGATCGAGTTGTATAAATGTCTGCTGGCGGCGATTGCCTTTGCCGTATGGGCGCTGATGGGCTGGCTGGCGATAAAAGACAACGGTCGTCGCTGGACGCTGGCCGCCATCTGTCCGCTGGGAGTGGCGCTGCTGGTGGGCTTCGCTATCCCGGATCGGGTTATCGACAGTAAACAGCCGCAGTTTCTGGTGGATATTGTTAGCGAATCGCTGGCGCCAAGCCGCTATGTACTGACCAACAGCGTCGGTATCGGCGCGGGGCTGGCGTGGGAGCTCAAGCGTGACGACATCATCCTGTATGAAAGGCAGGGGGAGCTGAAATATGGCCTCGGCTGGCCGGATGCGCAGAGCAAATTCCTGGCGACTCACGAATTTGCTGATTGGCTGGCAGCGCACCGCCAGCAGGGACCCATCTCTCTGGTGCTGCTGATGGATAAAGGTGAAACGATGAACGAACTGGCGTTACCGAAACCTGATAACTCCTACGTGCTGGGGCGCGTGGTATTTATTCAGTATCTGCCGCAATGAGTGTCTGGTTCTGTCTGATACTCGCCAGTCTGCTTAGCTGCGTCGGTCAGCTGTGCCAGAAGCAGGCGACCCGGCCGTCGCGTAGCGGGCGGCGCGGGCGGCATATTTTGCTGTGGCTGGGGTTAGCCCTGTTGGCGCTCGGCGGCGGTATGCTGCTGTGGCTGGGGGTGCTGCAGGCGATCCCGGTCGGTATCGCTTATCCGATGCTGAGCCTCAATTTTGTCTGGGTAACGCTGGCGGCATGGGGTATCTGGCGCGAGCCGGTGGCGCGCCGCCACTGGCTTGGCGTCGGGCTGATCGTCGTCGGCATCGCCGTTCTGGGGAGTAGCGTCTGATGGGGTTAATCTGGGCGTTATTGAGCGTCGGGCTGGTCAGCAGCGCGCAGCTGTTACTGCGCAGCGCGATGGTTGAGCTGCCGCCATTGACCGATATCCTGACCTTTCTCAATCATCTACTGCATTTGCGCACCGGTACCTTCAGCCTGGGTTTCGGCCTGGTTGGCTATCTGCTGTCGATGGTCTGCTGGTATTTCGCGCTACACCGCTTGCCGTTGGCCAAAGCTTACGCGCTGCTCAGCCTGAGCTACATTCTGGTGTGGGCCGCCGCCATCTGGCTGCCCGGTTGGCACGAGCCGTTTTACTGGCAATCGCTGCTGGGCGTGCTGATTATTATCGCCGGCGTGCTGACTATCTTCTGGCCGGTCAAGCCGCGCCGTTGAAACCTTGAATGTGCGCCGCCGTCAGCGAGAACGGCGTTGGCGTACAGGCCGCAATACTTAACCCTTGATACTGAATCTGGCTTAATGACAGCGCGCCGCGAAAGGCGCTGTCAACAGAGGCCATCTGCCAGGCGCTGCCGCCGCGTTGCTTTACCAGCGCTTCTTTGCGCGTCCAGATTCGCCAAAAGGCGGCTAGCTGCCGCTCCGGCGGTTCGCGCTCCAGTTCCTGATGCTCGCCCTCGCTAAACAGGGCGTTGGCCAACCGCTGCCAGCCGTTGCGCGGACGAATCACTTCGATATCGCAGCCAACCTCGCCTTCATCGCTCAGCAGCAGGGCAATATGGTCGCCGCTGTGGCTAAGGTTAAACCACCGCCCGCAGCCGGGCGGGAAAGCCGGTTTGCCCTGCTCGCCATACGCAATATCCGCCAGCGGGGCCGCCGCATGCGCCAGCAGCGCGCGCCCCGCAAGCCAGCTTGCCCGCCGCGGGCCGTCAGGCGCCTGGGCCGCTAACCCAGTCGGTAACGGCAGGGCGCTAAGCGTTGAGATTTGGCCAAGGATAAGCTGATACATTTCAGGACCAGCGCTGAATAATCATTGAGGTGTTAATACCGCCGAAGGCGAAGTTGTTACTCTGCAGGAATTCACAATCAATCTGGCGCGCTTCGCCCATGATGTAATCCAGTTCTCCGCAATTGGCGTCCGGATTATGCAAATTCAGCGTTGGCGCGAACCAGCCCTCGCGCATCATCTGCAGACTCATCCACGCTTCCAGCGCCCCGCAGGCGCCAAGGGTATGGCCGAAATAGCTTTTCAGCGAGGAGATCGGCACGCTATCGCCGTAAATCGCCGCCGTCGCCTGGCTTTCGGCGATATCGCCGCGGTCGGTCGCGGTGCCGTGGGCCGAAATGTAGCCGATATCCCGGGCGCTCAGGCCTGCTATTTTTAATGATTGTTCCATGCAGATCTGCATGGTTTCACGCTGCGGTTGAGTGATATGCGCAGCATCGCAGTTGGTGGCGAAGCCGATGATTTCGCCGTAAATGGTCGCCCCGCGTGCTTTGGCGTGCTCCAGTTCTTCCAGAATGAGAGTACCGGCCCCTTCGCCAATCACCAGCCCATCGCGCAGCACATCAAAGGGGGAGGGGGTAATGTCGGGCTGCTCATTGCGCTGGCTGGTGGCAAACAGAGTATCGAATACCGCGGCCTCCGACGGGCAAAGCTCTTCCGCGCCGCCGGCGACCATCACCGTTTGATAGCCGTGGCGAATCGCTTCCCAGGCGTAACCAATCGCCTGGCTTCCGGAGGTACAGGCGCTGGACGTCGGGATCACGCGGCCGCGCAGGCCAAAAAACAGGCCCGTATTGACGGCGGTGGTATGCGGCATCATCTGCACGTAGGTGGTAGCAGTAATATTATTGGTGTGCTTTTCCGTCAACATGGTGGCGAATTCGCTCATCGGGGCGGTACTGCCGGTTGATGAACCGTAGGCGATGCCGGTTTCGCCGTTACTCAGTATGGCATCGTCGATAAGCCCGGCCTGTTCCAGCGCCAGTTCAGTGGCGCGGGTGGAGAGCAACGATACGCGTCCCATCGCGCGAATGCGCTTGCGGGTATAGTGGTCGGGCAGGGTGAAATCATCGATAGGCGCGCCCAGCAGCGTATGCAGCCCGTCGTAAATACGCCACTCCGGCATGGCGCGTACGGCGTTTTTATATCTCTTCAGCCCCGCTGAGACATCCTGCCATTTTTCGCCAAATGCGGTGACGCCGCCCATCCCGGTAATGACCACACGGCGTGTCATAACATCCCTCCATTGATGGAAATGACCTGCCGGGTGACATAACCCGCCACATCCGACATTAAATAACTCGCCAGTCCCGCCACTTCTTCCGCCTGTCCCATGCGTTTCATCGGGATCATCGACATCGCCTCTTTCAACGCAGCCTCTTCCATTTCGATCATCCCGGTGTCGATAAGTCCGGGGGCGATGCAGTTCACGGTGATTTTGCGCTTCGCCAGTTCAATCGCCAGCGCTTTGGTGGCGCCGATGATACCCGCCTTGGCGGCGCTATAGTTGACCTGACCGCGGTTGCCCATCACGCCGGAAACGGAAGAGAGCGTGATGATGCGCCCGCCCTGGCGTGCGCTAATCATCGGCATGATGCACGGATGAATAACGTTGTAGAAACTGTCGAGGTTGGTGTGGATCACCGCGTCCCAGTCGTCTTCGCCGAGCGCCGGGAAGGCGCCGTCGCGGGCGATGCCGGCGTTGCTGACAATGCCGTACCACGCGCCGTGTTCGGCCATATCCTGCTCAAGGACTTCGCGGCACTGCGTGCGATTGGCGACGTCAAAGCTCAGCAGACGCCCCGCGCCGCCGGCGGCGGTAATCGCTTCCAGCGTCTGCTGCGCGCCTGACGCGTCGCGATGATAGTGGACGCCTACCATAAAACCGTCCGCCGCCAGCTGGCAGGCGATGGCGCGACCGATACCTTTGCTGGCCCCGGTAACCAAAACTGAACGACTCATTCTGACGCTCCTTGTTGAAATAGGGTGTTAAGTTCTGTTGGCGTTGGCTGGAAGGTATTAACCCTTCCGCTGGCCAGCAGGTCATCGTCCGCCATCACGGCGCCTTCGAAGCTAGCGAAACGCTCGTCCTGCATGAGCAGTTTAACGGTAATGGACAGAGCCTTGCCGCGCGGGAGGGAGCCTGCCGCACAAACTAATTCGCGCGCGCCAAGCACCATACCTAATGAGATGGATGCTTGCCCTTTTTGCAGGCGGTGCCAGCCGGACCAGACGCCGACGGTTTGCGCCATTAATTCAAGGGCGAACCAACCGGGGAGATTGCCCTCGGCATCGAGAAATGGCGCCAGGACGCTATGGGGCGAGACCGTGACCCGGCAGGTCGCGGTTTCATCGGTCACATTGACGACCTCTTCCAGCAGCAGCATCGGTGCATCGTGCGGTAGATAGTCGCCGGGCGATAAATAGTGGTTCATTGAATGCTCCCGAGCAGGATGCTGGCGTTGTTACCGCCAAAAGCAAAAGAGTTCGACAGGATAATCGGTCGCGGCAGCGGCTGGGGATGTTCGATGATCCCGCATGGCGGTAGTGTTTCATCGCGCGGCGACTGGCTGAAATCCTGCGCTGGCAGCGGCAGGTTTCGCTGCAGAATCAGCATGCCGATGGCGGCTTCGGTGATCCCCGCGGCGCCCAGCGTGTGTCCGGTCAGGTGTTTCGTTGAACTACAGGGTACCCGAACGCCAAATAGCGCGTTGATGACGTGAGACTCTATTCTATCGTTAAGCGGCGTGGCGGTGCCGTGCAGGTTGATATAACCCACTTGTTCAGGGGCGATGCCCGCATCCCCCAGCGCCTGCTGGATGGCGCGGATCGCCCCCTCTCCTTCAGGATGCGGGGCGGAAATATGCCAGGCGTCGCTGGACTCGCCGATACCCAGTAGCGCGACTGGCTGCGGTTCGCGGGTCAACAGCATCAGCGCCGCCCCTTCGCCGATAGTGATGCCGTTACGGTCGCGGGCAAATGGCTGGCACTGCGTCGTGGAGAGCGATTCCAGACTGTGAAAGCCGTTGATCGGCATTCGGCTGAGGGTGTCTGCGCCGCCGACGATCGCCACATCCGCCAGCCCGGCTTCAATTAGTCGGCGTCCGCTGATAATCGCTCTGGCGCTGGAGGAGCAGGCGGTTGACAGCGTAAATGCCGGGCCATCCAGCGCCAGCCAGTGGCTGAGAAAACGCGATGGGTCGCCCAGCTCCTGTTGCGGATATTGCCAGGCCGCGCTTTCCTTGCCGCCAAGCGTCAGGGTGACATGCGCGTCACCCTCATCCAGCCCCGAGGTGCTGGTGCCGAGCACCACGGCCACGCGCTCTCGTCCGTATCGGGCGATGGCGCGATCCACCAGCGGCTGAATTTGCGCCAGCGCCGCCAGCAGCAGCTGATTATTGCGCGAACGATGGGCGCTAAAGGTATCGGGAATGGCGGGCAATTCGCCGTCCACACCCGCGAAAACCGCCTGCGGATGCCCCTGTAGCCACCCCTCGCGCGGACGCATGCCGGGCGCGATACCGCGAGCCAAATTGGCGGCGATTTCATCGTTATCGCGGCCCAGCGCGTTAATCATGCCGACGGCGGAAATGTAGATCATCTCAGTCACCCAGGTATTGAATGGTGATGTGGTATTTAAAGACGTGCTGTTCGATGCTGATCGGCACGCGCTGGCCTTGGCGGTTGATATAGGTGATTTCGGTGACCAGCTTCCCGCGCGCGTTACGTAGTTCGCGTTTGTCGCCGCGCTCGGTCAACGTCCACCCTTTTGGCAACTGCGGCAGCCATGCGCTAACCGGCCAGTGGCTGAGCATCACATCGGCCAGCACCTGGCTGGCTGGCGGCAGTTGCGGAACCACCATCGACTGTTCAGCGCGCAGCCCTCTTTCATCATAGGTCACCAGGAACAGGCGGATACCGACGGACGACAGACCCGCCAGCGTGAGCTTTTTATCATCGGCATTGAGCATGACCAGCAGCGACTGGGTTTGGCCGTTGAAGCTGCCGGTGAGCAACTGCTGCGAGCTGATGTCCGGCGAGATGCCAGGCGGCGGCAACGTGACGCGGGTACCCGGTTCCAGCCACGCCTGCGGGCGGCCTTGCGGCTCCGGCTGCGAACGGCTGCAGCCGGCCAGCAATAAGGCGGCGAGTAGCGCGAAGGCGCGCCAGAATGATGGTCTTCTCATCGTCTTTTTTTCTCTTTTTTGGTCGGCATCGCTAACGGCGAAAGCAGGAAGGCGGCGAAAATGCCGCTTACCAAAACAATACCAAAACTGCTAATGGCCTGCGTGGTGCTAAACACCAACATGCCGAGCGTCAATAAGGTGGTCATCATCGCCAGGGTGACCGCCAGCAGCGATGTCAGCGGCGTACCACGCGGGTTGCTGAAAAACAGCGTGTAGTTAATGCCGATGCCCAGTACCAGCACCAGCGCCAGCAAGGAGAACAGGTTAACCGCGTGGCCGCTAAATGCCAGCACCGCCAGCCCGCATCCCAGCGACAACACCGACGGCACCAGGCTAACCAGCCCTTTGCGCCAGCCAAGGCGGAGCATAGCGCCGCAGGCAATCACCGCCAGCGCAACGCCCAGCAGGCCGGTTAGAATGTGGCGGTAGAGCGCGAACAGCTGGTCGAAATCGCTTTTACGATCGACCCACGCAACGCCAGCCTGTTTTGTACTAAGCGTTTTTAGCGCCGCGCTGTCTTTCACGCCGCTCACCGGGACCAGTACGCCGCTTTCGCCATCCGGCAGCGTCAGCCACAGCAGTCGCCAGCCTTCGCTGGCCGGGCTGGCAAGCCAGACGTCGACGGTCACTGGCATCGGGTTGAGATCGGGATTGATCGTTGCCAGTCCGGCGTGGTTCAGCACGTTACTGACGGTGGGCGCGGCGCGTTGCAGCAGAGTAAGATCCTGCTGCTGGCGAGCGAGTGAATTCAGCGGAATAGCGCGATATCCGCCGAGCAGGCCGTCGCTTTGCGCCTGCGTCAGCGCGGGCATTAATGCCTCCAGGCGCTGCAGCGTCTGCTGGGCCGTTTTGCCGTAAACCACAAACCACTTTTGATCGACGCTTTGCCCGGTGAGCGCGGTGATGGCTTTTTCCTGGGCCAGGATATCCTGCGGCAACGCCTGGAGCTGCGAAATATCATCATCCACCCGCAGCGTCGCGAGACCCGCCAGCGAGAACAGGGCCAGCGCGACGGGGAGGCCGATGGACAGCTTTTTATGGCGTCGCCAGGCGGCAAGCCAGCGTAACAACAATGCCATCGCCGGAACCGGGCGCACGGGAAGTCCACGGCACAACCATGGATGCCAGAAAATTACCGTCAGACACGAGGCGCTCAGGCCGACCGCCGCGAAGAGCGCCATCTGGCGAATCGCCGGAAAGGGGGCCAGCATCATAATCAGATAAGCCGCCACGGTAGTAAGTAGCGCCAGCAGCAACGCATGACGCACTTTGGCGAGGCTTTGCCACGGGGTTGATTCCGCGCCATGCACCATCCGTTCGGTCAGATAATAGAGCGTATAGTCGGCGGAGATGCCGATGATGCTCATGCTCATCACCAGGGTCATCAGATGCAGCTCGCCAAATAGCAGCAGCGTGACGACGGTGCCGGCCAGCGCGCCGATGGCGATGGAAATCAGGCACAGCAGCAGCGGGCGCAGCGAGCGAAATGTCGCGACGATAAGCAGGATTACGCCGAACAGCGTCGCCGCGCCGAGTGTAGAAATATCGTGCTTCGCCTGCTGACTGGCGTAATCGCTATAGAACACGGTGCCGCGCGACAGCAGCTGCGCCTGCGGATGCTGCGTTTTCCACTGCTTCTCCAGCTCGCCGAGCGTAGTGACCAGCCGGTGCGTCTGCTGCATATCGAATGAGGAACCCGCCAGTTCGCCATGCAACAGATACCAGAGGTTGCCCTGGGCATCTTTGGTCACCAGCCAGCCATCCTGCAGTTGCATCCGCTGGCCGCCTTTCGCCATCGCCAGCTGCGAGCCGCGCATCAGCATCAGCGGATCGTTTTGCAGTTCTTTACCGCTGACGCCGGAAAATGCCGAATAGAGCTGTGAGAGGATCCATTGCGCCTGCGCCTCGCCGCCGTTTTGCAGGCGCGCGCGGGTAGCGGGGTCAATTAAACCGTTACGATGCTGCCAGAAAAATGTCCCCCAGGCCTGCTGATTATCGGCATTCATTGGGCCTTTGACGTCTGCCAGCGCCTTCGAGGTTTGCAGCAGACGCAGCCAGTCGCCGGCTACCTGCGGATCGGCCTGTTTACCGGGACTGACCAGCCAAACCAACTGGCGGTCAAGGCGCTGCATAAAACCGTCGTTCAGGCTGGGCGGGATTGCGCCAAGCGTCTGCTTCGGCATCATCGCCAGTACGCTGCTGTTGAGCCGGGCCTGCGGCAGCAGCGCCAGCAGCGCGCCCGCCAGGAGCAGGCAGACGACGGCCCATAACAGCGCGGGGCGTTTACTGGGCGGCAAAGCGTTGGCGTTCGTCATCGGTCAGTTGCGCAGGCGTCAATTGGTGTTGGGAAAGGGTGATATCGGTGCGATCGCCTTGCTTGTCGTTGAGTTGAATATGTTCCAGATAGTCTTTCCCGGCCAAATCGATGCGGGCAAAAATCTTATCCAGCGGCGTAGTGGTGGGCGTCAGGCGCAGCGTCCACTGGCCTTCGCCTTTATCGGCAAATTCCACGCGGAAGTTATCCTCCAGGACTTTTCGATCCGCCTGGAACAGCGCGCGCAGCAAATGGTTGAACTGGAACATCTGCGGATTGTTTTCGGCAGTAATGGTTTGCGGCGGCTGGCCGTTGATCGCCTGCACCATCCGTTTGTCATCCAGCAACAGCTGCATCGGGAATGGCGAGGTTTGATCCCACAGCAACCCCTTATCGCGGGCGATCAACATCTGCCCCTGGGATCGCAGCGGCTGCGGCAGATCCTTAATCGTGCGAACCTGATCGAAGTGGGCGCGTACCACCGGCTGTTCGCTAAATTGTTTTTGCAGATCATCAAGCGTGAGGGCGCTGACCAGCGGGCTGATAAACAGCCCTAACAGCAGCAGTAATCTCATGGCGTAACCCCCATGCGTTCAAACAGGATATCCGGGCTGACGAAACACATCTCGCGGCTGTTTTCATCCACCGCAACCTGGATGGTGTAGCCGGTGGTGGTGCGCTTGCCGCTATCGACATCAAAAATTTCGTAGCCAATGCGTAGGCGGTTCTCAAACTCTTCTATCCGCGCGCGCACGCGAATGCGCTGCTCGAAGGTGATAACGTCGCGGTATTTCACGCGGGTATCGACCACCGGCCACAAATAGCCTGAGGCTTTCATCTGCCGGTAGCCGTAGTTGAACTGGTTAAGCAGCGCCTCACGGGCAATTTCGAAGTAGCGGAAATAGTTGCCATGCCACACGACGCCCATCATATCGATGTCATGAAACGGAATAGTCAGCTCTACTTCAGCAGTAAAACGGGGATCGTTAAGCACCCTTTACTCCTTGTCTTTGGGATCCGGCAGACGCCAGAAATCGAAAAAGTTAAACCAGTCGAGCGGCGACTGCAGCGCGTAGTGTTCCAGCCGTTCGGCGTAGCGGTCGATGATGTGTTGCAATGCCTGTTGGCGATCGGCGCGCGGTAATAGCAGCGGGTCGGCGAACGGCTCGCAGTAAATGCGCAGTTTGCCCTGCTGGCGGAGAGCGAAAAGCAAATTAACCGGGCAGCGCAAAATGGCGGCGAGGATAAATGGCCCCTGCGGGAAGGGGGCGGCTTGCCCCATAAAACGGCTCCAGCAGACACGCCATTCGCCGCCGCGCTGTGGGTTAACCGCAATACGGTCGCCGACAATCGCGATCCACTCGCCGCGATCCAGCTTTTCTTGCAACAGGATGGCGGTATCCGGGCCGATATCGTTCACCGGCATCAGGTTGAGCCCGGCCTGAGGGGCCATTTCTGTCATAATCTGTTTAAAACGTTGCGCATTTTCGCTGAATACCAGAGCGTTGATGGTTTTGCCGCCCTGTAGTTGCGCCAGCGCGCGGCAGGCTTCGACATCGCCGAGATGCGAAACCAACAGCAGCTTCCCCCGCGGATCGCTGATATTTAGCGTCTCCTCGGCGCCTGCGGTAAAAACCACGTCGCGGCCGAACTGCAATTCGCCGCGCCAGCTGGCGATTTTATCCAGCATCGCCTCGCCGAAGCGCTGGAAGTGCCGATAGCTGGTTAGCGTTGGCGGTATCGGCATCTGGCGAGCGGCGAGCTGTTCGCGCACGCGGGTTATCCATTGTTGCGAAGCACGGCGGGCCGTCGCGGCCGTCAGCCAGTACACGCCGACCACCGGATAAAGCAGCAGCGAGAACGCCTTGCGCCCCAGCAGCCGCCACACCAGTAGCATCAGGCGCATTCCCCATAATCCTTTTACCTCCTGCTGACGCGCCCAGTGCGGCGAGGCGCGGCGAAACAACAGCGAGGGGATCCGCGGCAGCATGCCGAGGAACAGACGCGTGTGCATCAGCGAGATGCGGCAGTTATCTTTGATGGCATCAAAATGCGACAAACCGTCCGGCGGGTAGGTCACGCGGGTTGGCACAAAATAGCTGGTATTTCCCTGCCAGTAGAGGCGCACCATCACTTCGGTATCAAAATCCATTCGCTGGCCGAGCGACACGCGCTGCGCCAGCTGTAGCGTTGGCGTCACCGGGTAGACGCGAAAACCGCACATGCTGTCTTTCAACTGCAGCGACAGCGTTTCAATCCATACCCAGACGTGGGTTATCCAGCGCCCGTAGAGGCGGGAACGCGGGATGGAGTCGTCGTAAATCGGTTGCCCGGAAATCAGCGCTTCGGGATGGGCCTGCGCCAGCGCCAACAGTTGCGGAATATCTTCGATGGCGTGCTGACCATCGGCATCGACCTGCACCGCGTGGCTGAACCCGGCTTGCGCTGCGGCCTGTAGCCCACGGATCACCGCTGCGCCTTTGCCCGCGTTCTGTGGTAAGCGGATTAAGGTCAGATTAGCGGTTTCCGCCGCCAGCCGCTCCAACTGCTGCCGCGTACTGCTATCGCTGCCGTCGTCCACCACGATGCAAGGCAGGCCAAAGGGCTGCAGGCGCGCCAGCACCCGCGGCATCATGGCGCCGTGGTTATAGCAGGGGATCAGCACGCAGGGAGAGAAATCTAGCGGCATAAGCGAATTTTCCCGCTGCTGGCGGTGTGCCGGGTTTCACCGTCGTGGCGCTGATAGTTAAAGGTCAGGGTCTGGCGCGCCTCCTGCCATGTCAGGGTGAGCGTGACGATCGCGCCTGGCAGCAGCGGCGACTGAAATTTCACGTTCTGAATGTCATGAAAGCGCCAGCCGGGCGCGAGCAGGCGGGTGGCGTAATGCATCGCCCAATCGATCTGTGCGACGCCGGGTAGCAGCGGCTGCACGGCAAAATGGCCGCGAAACCAGAATAGCGCCGGGTCGAGAGAGAGCACGATTTCAACCCGATCGGCTTGCGGCTGACGGCGCTCAATTTCATGGGGCTTCATGAAATAACTCCTGTAATTGCGCGTAGACACGCTTATTCATGCTATTAACGGGGATCTCGTCAACCACCCTCCAGTAGCGAGGGATGGCCACAGGTTCCAGCGAGGCGCGCAGCGCTTTCCGCCATTGTAATTCCTGGCTTTTCCCCCAGCGGCGACGGGCGTCATGGTCGAGCACTAACAACGCGCCAACGCTCTGGCGGCTGCCGCGGGTAATCGGCAGGACGGCGGCCTCAAGAACGCCATCCAGTTGCAGTAACCGGTATTCCACTTCGCTTAGCGAAATGCGCTTCTCTTCAATTTTCACTACCCGGTCGCGACGACCTGCCAGCTGGAATTGACCGCTTTCATTGAAATGCAAAATATCATCGATAACCAGGCCGTTATCGTCGGCGATAAGCGGCGAAAATAGACGAATTGTGTTGCCCTGCGGCTGAAAGCGGATGCCTGGGAACGGCTGCCACGGTGCATTATCTTGCAGGCGCTGGCGGCAGGCGATAACCCCGCTTTCCGTGCTGCCGTAGATTTCATCCGGCCAGGTATTGAACCAGTTAGCGGTGTGCACGGCATCCTGCCAGGGCAGCTTGCCGCCGGCGGACAAAATCATCGCGACCGGTGGCGGGGTAAGCCGATAGTCGAGACGTTTGAGAAAAGCCGGGCTACTGATAAACAAATAATGATGATCATGGCTTAATGCCGCCAGCTGCTCGGCGTACTCAATCATCGCCGCGTGCAGCGGCAACCCCAGCGCCATTGGCAGGAACAGACGGAACGTCAGGCCGTACAAGTGCTGCGGCGCGACCGATGCCACTACCCGACTGCCTGTCAGGCGCCCGGCATAGTGCGCGGCTATCAGCGCCGCCTCGCGGTCGAGACTCTTAACGGGCTTACTAATTCGCTTTGGTTCACCGGTAGAACCGGAGGTAAAAAGCTCAATGCAGGCGTTATCGCCGATCGCCGGGAACGCGTATTCGTGGGATGCGGTCGCCATGGCGGACTGGATAACCCGCAGCGGCCCGCGCCATGGCAGCGTCTTATCGCTCAGGATGCCGTCGAAAAGCGCTCGCTGTTCGTGTAATAGCGCCGCTCGGCTATGGCCAGGAAGCACTGGCGTTTTCCCCGCATGCAGCGTGGCCAACAGCGCGACCAAAAACAGGTAGCTGTTGTCAAAACAGAGCGCCCAACGCTCGCCTGGCTGTTGTTGCAGGTTGTTAAGCAGGTGAGCGACATCATAGCGCAGATGCGCCAGCGTCCAGCTGTGCGCTTCCTGCCATGCAATCAGCGTTTGCGGCGGACGCGGGGCGCTGAGCCACTGGGCCAGCGTGAGGGGCTGCATCATGGTTTATCTCGTTTAATCACCCGCTGGCGCACCAGCCACTCTCCGGCCATCAACATGCCCATCAGTAGATAGGAAATCATGCCGTTCCACGCCGTCCATAGCGACATATCGCCGTATAACGCGGTAACCAGCGCTATACCGCCGTTGCCGATGAAAAAGGCGCACCAGATTTGGGTGACCCGGCGGGTGTAGCGCACGGCTTGCTCAGGAAGAACCGGGTCCCGCAACCGCGCCAGGCGCTCGACTACAGGCATACTTGACCACAGCGAACCGCCAAACACCGCCAGCATCACGCCGCTCACCACCACCGGGTAAAATAGCAGTAGCTGATGGGTCTTTAGCAGGTAGCTGGCAATGCACAGCGTCATGCCGGCTACCGCAACGATCTGAGTGACCACGCTCAACGGCCCTGACTGTCGCCGGGTCTGGCGAAAGCGTAAAAACAGCAGTAGCGCCATTAGCGGCAACAGCCATGGCAGGCTGTTATGCGCGAGGCCAAACCAGATCAAAAATGGCCAGGTCAGCAGTAATAACCCCGTCATAATTGAAACGACCGGCAGCGAGCGGATGCCCGACACGGTGAATTACGCTTCTTTCAGCAGGCGATCCGCCGCATCGACCACGTCCTGCACGGTGCGTACGGTTTTAAAGTCTTCTGGCTTGATTTTCTTGCCGATTTTCTTTTGTAGATGGACGATCATGTCGATGGCGTCGATGCTGTCCAGTTCGAGGTCTTCGTACAGGCGGGCCTCAGGTTTAATATCCTGCGGATCGATTTCAAACACCTTCACCAGCAGCGCGGAGACTTCTTCGTAAATAGCTTTTTGTTCGGTCATAACGGTTCTCCTCAGGCACGCTGCGCTTGAATAAAGGATGCCAGCGTGGCGACGGAAAAGAAGTGCTGGCGCATCTCTTCGCTTTCTGCCGACAGCACCACGCCGTACTGTTTTTTCACCGCCAGACCCAGCTCCAGCGCATCGATGGAGTCCAGACCCAGACCATCGCCAAACAGCGCGGCATCGGTGTCGATATCATCAGCGGACAACTCGTCCAGGTTCAATGTACTGATAATTAGATTTTTAATTTCAAGATAGAGCGCTTCCATCATTAATTCCTGTTTCAGGCGCAACGCCTGATTCTAATTTAAGCAAAATATGCCGGTTTAACTGCCGTGCGGCCAGCGCCGGTTCTTGTGTGTTGGCATCGTAAAATTGGTCTATTCGTAGCCGTTCTCCGACTTCAACGATAAATAACGGCTTCGTTCGCGGCGGGTCGTACCATTTGCTCCGTTTGCCCAGCATATGCTCGGTACAGCGGATAACGACGACGCGTAAATCGCTGCCGCAGCGCACGGCGATATTGGCCGCGCCGCGCTGCAGCTGCATTTTTTCTCCCGGCACCGTTCGGGTTCCTTCCGGGAAAATCAAAATAGTATCGCCCTGCTGTAAACGCTGCCGACTGGCCGGAAGCAGGGTATCGGCGCGATCGTTAATCAAATAATCCGCCGCGCGGATCACGCCGCTGACAAATGGGTTTTTCAGCAACGCGCTTTTCACCAGGCAGTCGGTTTCCGGCATCACCGAGGCCAGCATCACGTAGTCGATGAGGCTGGGATGATTAGCGACCACCAGGCAACCGCGCTCCTGACGTAAAATCTCGCGCCCTTTAATCTGGTAGTCCAGTACGCCGACGGCTTTCACGACGTTAAGAAAAACGCGAAAGCTGGCGGAAATGCTGCGCCGTGCGAGACGACGACGGCGGGTGCTATCGTGCACTACGATCAGCAGCAGATTGAACCAGATCAGTGACAGCAGCAGCCCGCCAAGGCCAAACAGCGCGAAACAAAAACCGGTCATCGCTGCGCGCCACAGGCGATTTAACCGTTGGAAAAGCGGCGTCATGCGCGGCTCCAGCGCCACTGCACGCGCTCGCCGGGCAGGGTGAACGTATGGGAATTCTGCAGATAGTGCCGTAAAAACAGCAGGCTTTGCGGTAGGGGGCTTTCAGGAACGGCATCATAGCGCTCAGCCTGGCACTGCCATTCGCCGCCGGACTCAATAACCCAGGCCGTCGCATAGGGCCAGGTCGGCATAGCCGTCGGCAGCTGCGAATGGTAAAACTCCGGCAGAAAACCATCAAAATCAACCATCAACACGCGTTGATAACCTGCCTGCAGAAGCCCCATGACTTCATATAATCCCTGCTGGAAAGTGTCGCGCCCGGCAGAAAGCGATGACGACGCAATGGGCTTTTTGGCCGCAATCGTCAGATTACCGACGGCGGAATTATGTACCGATAGGGCGAAATCGGTAGGCGATACCGCTTGCTCCATCGCCAGGGCGTGGAGGATCCGATAGTTGCGCTCTAGCTCGCCGTGACGGCTGGTATAGAGAACGGCGTCGATCTCATGGCGGCGCAGCATCGCCAGCCCGCACTCAACCGCCAGCTTGCTGCCGGAGCTAAGTCGGCGAGCGGTCATCATTGGCAGTTCGTTGAGTTTGGCCGCCGGGGCCGCCGGATCGATGGTGTGCGAATACCGTGACCATTGCTGCCACTGCTCGGCTTCGCAAAGCCCAGGCGCTCTCGCCTGCCAGTCGATTATGTTCAGGGTAAAATTCATCTACGCGCGTCCGCGGTAAGCCTGTAGTTCTATGATCGCGACGTTTATAGAACCCGAAACCCGGCGATAACCATCACGAAGCCGTTAATTGGGGGCTTTGCAACCGAAAATCAGCCTCGCCAGCTAAGGGTGACGCCAAGCATATCCGCAGCGCAAAACTTTGCGATGAGATAATGCTGTATTTTCGGTATTTTCACCGCTTAGTGCAATTTATTGCGTTAATCTCCCCATAAAGGATGATAATTCCGCTGAATAGATGGCGCCAATAGCGGGAACTGCAATTACCGACCGGACATGGTAAATAGTAGATATCTGTTGCCAATATCTGGTGGAACCTGATGCCCGAACCCGTCGCCGAACCGGCGCTCAATGGACTGCGCCTTAATCTGCGGATTGTCTCCGTCGTTATTTTCAACTTTGCCAGCTATCTCACCATCGGCCTGCCGTTGGCGGTTCTGCCGGGCTACGTTCACGATGTGATGGGTTTTAGCGCCTTCTGGGCCGGGCTGGTGATTAGTCTGCAGTATTTCGCCACGCTGCTGAGCCGACCGCACGCCGGGCGCTACGCCGATCTGCTCGGGCCGAAAAAGATTGTCGTTTTCGGCCTGTGCGGCTGTTTCCTGAGTGGTTTGAGCTACCTGCTGGCAGCCTGGAGCAGCAGCTGGCCGCTGCTGAGTCTGCTGCTGTTATGCCTTGGACGAGCGATCCTCGGCATTGGCCAGAGCTTTGCCGGCACGGGGTCGACGCTATGGGGCGTAGGCGTTGTCGGCTCGCTGCATATCGGGCGGGTGATTTCGTGGAACGGCATTGTGACCTACGGCGCGATGGCGATGGGCGCGCCGCTGGGCGTGCTGTGCTATTCATATATTGGCCTCAGTGGCCTGGCGATGGTCATTATGGCGGTTGCTCTGGTGGCTATCATTTGCGCGCTACCGCGAACGGCGGTGAAGGCAACGAAAGGGAAGGCGATGTCATTTCGCGCGGTGCTGGGCCGGGTTTGGCCTTACGGCATGGCGCTGGCGTTGGCTTCTGCCGGCTTTGGGGTTATCGCGACCTTTATTACCCTGTTTTATGACGCGAAAGGCTGGGACGGCGCGGCCTTTGCGTTAACGCTGTTCAGCTGCGCGTTTGTCGGCACGCGGCTGCTTTTTCCCAACGGTATTAACCGCCTCGGCGGCCTGAACGTGGCAATGCTCTGTTTTAGCGTGGAGGTTATTGGCCTGCTGCTGGTGGGCTTTGCACAGACGCCGCTGATGGCGAAAGTCGGGACTTTCCTCACCGGCGCGGGGTTCTCGCTGGTCTTCCCGGCGCTGGGCGTGGTGGCGGTAAAAGCCGTGCCGCAGCACAATCAGGGCTCGGCGCTGGCGACCTATACCGTATTTATGGATTTGTCGTTGGGGATAACCGGGCCGCTGGCCGGGCTTTTGATGGCGTGGACCGGGATACCGACGATTTATCTGGCGGCGGCAGGGTTGGTGATGGCCGCGCTACTGCTGGGCTGGCGGTTAAAAAAACGGCCCCCGGTGGTTGAACCGGAGGCCGCTGCATCAGGGCAATAAAATTAGTTAATGACCAGCGTGTTGACGATGCTTTCCGCTTCGGTCTGCGCCTGCTGCTGGTTGTCCGCTGGCAGAGTGACCTGCAGGGTCAGCAGTTTGTCATCGATCTTACCGAGCAGTACGGAAGACCACGCGGTCTGACCTTTGGCGGAGATGATGCTGTCCAGTTGCTGTAAGGTGTGGCCTTTAATCTCAATCGATTTGTTAGACACAACCTGCAGCTGCGGGTCGCGGCTGCGCTGCTGATCTTCCAGACGTTTGGACAGCACCGCCAGATCTTCATTAGTGTTGTCGCCGACAATCACAATCACCGCTTTCTGGCCGGTGGCGTCAGAATAGACATGCATATTGTTGGCCTGGGTACCGAGCTTACCACTCTGGTCGGCCATGCCCGCGGGCAGAGTGAAGCTCAGTTTACCATCCAGCAGGCTAATCGCCTGGCCGCTGGTATTGCTCTCTGCTGCCGCCCCGACGGTCGGCGCTTTTGAATCGCTGTTATCACAGGCCGCAAGTCCCATAACCAGCAGGCCAATACCGACATATTTAACCAAATTGCGCATTGACATCTTCCTTTCGATAAACGGCCATTAACGGCTCATCCGGTTATCTTATCACAACCGTTAGCGAGTACCTTTAACCTGGCTGCAATGCCGACAAATCAGATTTATCCGCCAGTTTTTTCAACAGCATATTCAACAGCACGCCGTACATCGGCAAGAAGAAGACAATGCTGATAAGCACTTTGAAGCAGTAGTCGACCATGGCAATTTCTCCCCAGTGGGCGGCCATAAACGGATCCGGGCTGCGCCAGAAGGCGATGAAGAAGAAGGCCAGGGTATCGCTGACGTTACCGAACAAGGTCGACGCCGTCGGCGCCAGCCACCAGCGACGATTCTGACGCAGGCGGTTGAAAACGTGGACGTCGAGAATTTGCCCCAGCGCATAAGCCATAAAGCTGGCGGCGGCGATACGGGCGACGAACAGATTAAAGGTGCCCAGCGCGGCAAAGCCCTGCCACTCGCCCATATAAAACAGCGCCGAAATGCCATAGGAAATAATCAGCGCCGGGATCATCACCGCGAAGATGATGCGTCGCGCCAGCGGGGCGCCGAAAATGCGTACCGTCAGATCGGTGGCGAGGAAAATAAAGGGAAAACTGAACGCGCCCCAGGTGGTATGGAAACCGAAAATGGAGATCGGCAGCTGGACCAGATAGTTGCTGGAGGTGATCACCAGCAGATGAAATAGCGAAAGCCAGACGAGCGCTTTCTTACGCTGTACGGTAGTAAAGGGATTCATATTGTGACCTTTTTATGTCCGTCATGCTTCATACCAATGAAGGAATCGGGAGCGGAACGTTGGGGTGAGGGAACCCAATTAAAAACGGCTGCATGATACTGCGTTGCGAGCGTAATGCAATGGTTGTTTTTCGCGCAAACGTTAACCTGGCTTGCGTACTGGCGAAGTGGGGGTAAACTAGGGCCGTTTTGTTGAAGTGAGATAAAAATGAGCGAACTTTTTTCCAGTCCTGACCATACGCTGGACGCCCTTGGGCTCCGCTGCCCGGAGCCGGTGATGATGGTGCGTAAAACCGTGCGTACCATGCCGGTGGGCGAGACCCTGCTGATTATTGCCGACGATCCGGCCACCACCCGCGATATTCCCGGTTTTTGCCTCTTTATGGAGCATGAACTGGTGGCGCAGGAAACCGAAGCCCTGCCGTACCGCTACCTGATCCGCAAAAGCCACTGAATCCGCGTTATCCGGGCTACCTAACGACCCGGAACCGCAGCCCTGCTAAGCGCAGCGCGAGCAGGGAACACCCCCGGATGGCGGCGCGTTGCGCTTTATCCGGGCTACCCAACGGCCCGGAACCGTAGCCCTGCTAAGCGCAGCGCGAGC
>NZ_JBEAII010000042.1:0-92180 GCF_040064515.1 Klebsiella sp. CN_Kp104
TCCATGTCACTTTGAGTGCCCACACAGATTGTCTGATAAATTGTTAAAGAGCAGTGCAACGCGGCTTTCGCTCACCGTTGCGAGGTCCCGTATAATACGTTTTCCTCATTCAGAGTCAAGCGCTTATTTCGCTTTTCTCTGTCGGTTTTCAGCGTCACATTTCGCTACTGAAACCCTGCTGACCTGGCGGCTTGTTTGCCGTTGCTCCGTGTCAGTGGAGGCGCATTATAGGGAGTAATTCTGAAGTGACAAGCATAAATTCAAAAAAACAATTCAAGCGCTCACTTTTCAACCAAATTAACGTTTGAACTTTAATTCTTGCCTGGTTTTTAAACAAAAACGAGCCCAAAGGGCCCGTTTTTGTCGTTTTGTGACTTACTGCACTGCTACGATGCGGTCGTCTTTTACCACCAGCTCGACGGTTTTCCCCGGAACCAGCTCGCCAGACAGGATTTGCTGAGCTAACGGGTTCTCTATCTGTTGCTGGATGGCACGTTTCAATGGACGCGCGCCGTATACCGGGTCGTAGCCATTTTCGCTCAGCAGCTTCAACGCCTCATCGGACATATGCACTTCATAGCCGCGCTCTTCCAGACGTTTATACAAACGCTGCAGTTGGATCTGCGCAATAGAAGCAATATGTTTTTCACCCAACGGATGGAAGACCACCACTTCATCGATACGGTTGATAAACTCCGGACGGAAGCGCTGGCTAACCACGCCAAGCACCAGATCCTTCATATGACCGTAGTCCAGCTCGCCGAAACGTTCCTGGATCAGATCGGAACCGAGGTTTGAGGTCATGATGACAACCGTATTACGGAAGTCGACCGTTCTCCCCTGCCCGTCGGTCAGGCGACCATCGTCAAGCACCTGCAGCAGAATGTTAAATACATCCGGATGCGCTTTTTCCACTTCATCCAACAGGATGACGGAATAAGGACGACGACGGACCGCTTCGGTCAGATAGCCGCCCTCTTCATAACCCACGTATCCCGGAGGCGCACCGACCAGACGCGAGACGGAGTGTTTCTCCATAAATTCGGACATATCGATACGCACCATCGCGTCGTCGCTGTCGAACATGAAGTTAGCCAGCGTTTTGCAAAGCTCGGTTTTACCCACCCCGGTCGGGCCGAGGAACAGGAACGAACCAATAGGCCGGTTCGGGTCAGACAGCCCGGCGCGGCTACGGCGAATGGCGTTGGATACCGCTTCAACCGCTTCATCCTGGCCAATAACGCGGTGATGCAGATCCTGTTCCATACGCAACAGTTTTTCGCGCTCGCTTTCCATCATGCGCGCCACCGGAATACCGGTCCAGCGCGCCAGCACTTCGGCAATCTCGGCATCGGTTACTTTGTTACGTAACAGGCGCATCGTTTTGCCTTCAGACTGGGTGGCTGCCGCCAGCTGTTTTTCCAGCTCCGGAATTTTACCGTATTGCAGTTCGGACATCCGCGCGAGGTCGCCAAGACGTCGTGCTTGTTCGATAGCAATTTTGGCTTGTTCCAGCTCAGCTTTAATAGTCTGCGTACCGGAGAGCGATGCTTTTTCCGCTTTCCACTCTTCTTCCAGCACCGAATACTGGCTTTCTTTGTCCGCCAGCTCTTCATTAAGCATATCGAGACGCTTCAGGCTCGCTTCATCCGCCTCTTTCTTCAGCGCCTGCTGTTCCAGCTTCAACTGGATGATACGGCGATCGAGACGGTCCAGTTCTTCCGGCTTCGAGTCGATCTGCATACGGATGCTGGATGCTGCTTCATCGATAAGGTCGATGGCTTTATCCGGCAACTGACGGTCGGCAATATAGCGATGCGACAGGGTCGCCGCTGCCACGATGGCCGGGTCAGTGATCTGCACGTGGTGGTGCAGTTCATAACGTTCTTTCAGACCGCGCAGTATGGCGATGGTATCTTCTACCGTCGGCTCGGCAACGAACACTTTCTGGAAACGACGTTCCAGCGCGGCGTCTTTTTCAATGTACTGGCGGTATTCGTCAAGGGTGGTGGCGCCGACGCAGTGCAGTTCACCGCGCGCCAGGGCCGGTTTCAGCATGTTGCCGGCATCCATCGCGCCGTCGGCTTTACCCGCGCCGACCATGGTGTGCAGCTCATCGATAAACAGGATAACGTTGCCTTCCTGTTTCGCCAGATCGTTCAGCACGCCTTTCAGACGCTCTTCGAATTCACCGCGATATTTCGCCCCGGCCACCAGCGCGCCCATATCCAGCGCCAATACACGACGGCCTTTCAGCCCTTCTGGTACTTCGCCGTTGACGATACGCTGCGCCAGTCCTTCGACGATTGCCGTTTTACCCACCCCGGGTTCACCAATCAGCACCGGGTTGTTTTTAGTACGGCGCTGAAGTACCTGGATGGTACGACGGATCTCTTCATCACGGCCGATCACCGGGTCCAGTTTGCCTTGTTCGGCACGCTCGGTCAGATCGACGGTAAATTTTTTCAATGCCTGACGTTGGTCTTCGGCACCCTGATCGTTCACGCTTTCACCTCCGCGCATTTGTTCAATCGCCTGAGTCACATTGGCGGTTGTTGCTCCGGCAGATTTCAGCAGGTCGGTCAGCGTACCGCGTGATTCAAGCGCCGCCAGAACGAACAGTTCTGACGAAATAAAGTTATCCTTTCTCTTTTGCGCCAGCTTGTCGCAAAGATTGAGAATACGCACCAGATCCTGAGACGGCTGGACGTCGCCGCCGGTACCTTCTACCTGCGGTAAACGGCTCAGCGCCTGTTCGATTTGGCTGCGTAACGCCACGGCGTTAACACCCGCCGAGGTTAGTAAAGGATGCACCGATCCCCCTTCCTGATTCAGCAAGGCGCTCATTAGATGAAGTGGTTCGATGAATTGGTTGTCGTGCCCGAGTGCTAGCGACTGGGCATCGGCAAGAGCAAGCTGGAATTTATTAGTAAGACGATCCAGACGCATAACTCCTCCCATAAACAGGTCAAATTTGCTACTGGAGATTAAATGAGGTCATCCCTCAATTATTCAAGGTTAAAGACCTGAACTATGTGAAAAATAAGTTTGCCTTCTGGATCGTCTTGATTCTCTAGGTTATATCAGCCAAATGAAACTTGCCATACGACCTGTGGTCTTGTCGCGACGATAAGAGAAAAAATCATCTTTTTCACTTAGAGTGCAACGATCGCCGCCGAAAATCTGCTCCACGCCGACGTTAGCCAGGCGCTGACGAGCCAATTGATAGATATTAGCAAAATATTTTTCACCGGCAGAACGGAAGGCGCTCTGCGCCTGGGCATCTTTGGCGATGAAAGCCTCACGCACTTCCGCACCGACTTCAAACGCCTCAGGGCCAATTGCCGGACCAAGCCAGGCCAGGATATTTTCCGGTTTATCATTAAAGCAGGCGACCGTTTCTTCCAGTACGCCTTCACATAAGCCGCGCCATCCGGCGTGCGCTGCCGCCACCTCGGTTCCGGCGCGGTTACAGAACAGCACCGGCAGGCAGTCCGCGGTCATCACCGCACAAACGGTACCCGGCGTATTACAGTATGACGCATCGGCGCGTTTTGACACGTACGGCCCATCATCCAATTTTAGTACCGTGGTGCCATGCACCTGCTCCAGCCACACCGGATAAGAGGGTAATCCGCCAGCGGCAAACATCCGCCGGCGGTTTTCTTCGACATGCAGGAGATCGTCGCCGCAATGGGCGCCAAGGTTCAACGAGTCATACGGAGGCAGGCTCACGCCACCCACACGGGTAGAACTACAGGCCGCCACGCCTTTCGGCATAGGCCACTGCGGAACAATCAGCTTTGTCATAACCAGTCAATATCGTCCTTATGGGCTTCAAAATCGGCGCGCATGGCGTCGATCAGTTCCACCATATCCTGCGGGATCGGCGCGTGCCATTCCATCTCAATACCGGTAATTGGGTGATACAGACGCAGCATGGTCGCGTGCAATGCCTGGCGATCGAATTTGCGCAGCGCGCTGATGAACTCGTCCGATGCCCCTTTCGGCGGACGCGGGCGGCCGCCGTAAACCTGATCGCCCACCAGCGGATGGGTAATATGCGCCATATGGACGCGGATTTGGTGGGTACGGCCGGTTTCCAGGCGCAGGCGCAAACGGGTGTGGATACGGAAATGTTCCATAATGCGGTAATGGGTCACCGCCGGTTTCCCCATCGGGTGAACCGCCATATGCGTGCGCTTGGTCGGGTGACGGCTGATGGGTTCTTCAACCGTACCGCCAGCGGTCATGTGGCCGATAGCCACCGCCTCATACTCGCGGGTAATTTCGCGCAGCTGCAGTGACTCGACCAGACGCGTTTGCGCCGGAATAGTCTTCGCCACGACCATCAGGCCGGTGGTATCTTTATCCAGACGGTGAACAATACCCGCGCGAGGGACATCGGCAATGGGCGGATAGTAATGCAGCAGCGCATTCAGCACAGTACCGTCAGGGTTGCCCGCACCAGGGTGCACAACCAAATCACGTGGTTTGTTGATGACCAGGATGTCGTCATCTTCATAGACGATATTGAGCGGAATATCCTGCGGTTCAAAACGCACGTCTTCCTCGATCTCAACATCGATAGAGACGGCTTCGCCGCCAAAAACTTTTTCTTTCGGCTTGTCGATGACGTTGCCGTTTACCAGCACGTGCTGGTCAAGGATCCATTCTTTTATCCGCGAACGTGAATAATCCGGGAACAATTCGGCCAAAGCCTGATCTAAGCGTTGACCGAGTTGGTTCTCGGACACCGTTGCGGTGAGTTGTACTCGTTGTGCCATATACAGCTTCTTCGTTTAACGTTGGGTTTTACGGCTTTGCCGTTTAATATAGTGTGCTATTGTAGCTGGTCTTAATCGGGAGCAGGAACAGAGATTCTCCCGCATAAACATTTTGAGGAAGTCAAAACGTCATGACGCGCATGAAATACCTGGTGGCAGCAGCCACACTGAGCCTGGCTTTGGTGGGTTGCTCTGGCTCAAAGGAGGAGGTGCCTGATAATCCGCCGAATGAAATTTACGCGACCGCCCAGCAAAAGTTGCAGGACGGTAACTGGAAACAGGCAATAACGCAACTGGAAGCGTTGGATAATCGCTATCCATTTGGTCCTTACTCCCAACAGGTACAGTTGGACCTGATTTATGCGTATTACAAAAATGCCGATTTGCCGCTGGCCCAGGCCGCAATCGATCGTTTCGCTCGTCTGAATCCTACGCATCCAAACATTGACTATGTCATCTATATGCGCGGCCTGACCAACATGGCCCTTGATGACAGCGCTCTACAGGGCTTCTTCGGCGTCGATCGTTCCGACCGCGACCCGCAGCACGCTCGCGACGCATTCAATGATTTCTCGAAGCTGGTTCGCGGTTATCCGAACAGCCAGTACGCTACAGACGCCTACAAACGTCTGGTGTTCCTGAAAGACCGTCTGGCGAAGTATGAGCTGTCGGTGGTGGATTATTACACCGACCGCGGCGCCTGGGTTGCCGTCGTGAACCGCGTTGACGGTATGCTGCGTAACTACCCGGATACGCAGGCCACTCGCGATGCGCTGCCGAAGATGGAAAACGCCTATCGTCAGATGCAAATGAACGCGCAGGCTGACAAAGTCGCCAAAATCATCGCCGCCAACGGCAAAAACACCTGAGGGTGATAACAGAAAGCAAAACGGCAGCCCCTGGGCTGCCGTTTTTTTATTCAATGAACACCAGCGCTGAAGCGGTTTAGCGCCGAGTTAACTCATCAAATATGGCCCCCTTTCTTCATTTCGACAAGTAAAATCTCATCCGTTCCTGTCCTGTCTCACAAAATGAATTCGTTGACAAAAAGTGACATTTAAATGTGATTTAGATCACACATTTTGACATTAGGCGAGGTATGCTGGGTTCACCAAGACGGGAAAGACAAGAGGTAAAATTTATGACAATGAACATTACCAGTAAACAAATGGAAATTACTCCGGCAATCCGCCAGCATGTCGCAGACCGTCTCGCCAAACTGGATAAGTGGCAAACTCATTTAATCAACCCGCACATCATTCTCTCTAAGGAGCCGCAGGGTTTTATTGCTGACGCAACCATCAATACGCCGAACGGCCATCTGGTTGCCAGCGCGCGTCATGAAGACATGTACGCCGCCATTAACGAATTGATCAACAAGCTGGAACGGCAGCTGAATAAAGTGCAACACAAAGGGGAAGCCCGCCGCGCCGCCACATCGGTGAAAGAGGCAGGCTTTGTGGAAGAAGAAGAGTAATCCTTAACTTAAGTTGTGTCATGCCACGCGCCTTCGGGCGCGTTTTTCGTTTTTTAATTGACAGGATGAAAACAGTACAGGTACTGTAATCCACACTAACCTAAGGAATTCATCGTGAAACGACTCCCGTTCTTCTTCGCATTCTTTTTTACCTTCCCCTGACTGGGAGGCGGTTCGTCGTATAAGAAAGAATGCGAAGACGAATAACAAGGCCTCCCACGCGGGAGGCCTTTTTTATTGATAACAAGAAAGGCAACACAATTATGACCGAGGAAAACCCATTACTGGCCCTGCGCGACAAAATAAGCGCCCTGGATGAAAAACTGCTCGCGCTGCTGGCCGAACGCCGCGGCCTGGCGGTAGAAGTCGGGAAAGCGAAGCTGGAATCGCACCGTCCAGTACGCGATATCGACCGCGAACGCGACCTGCTGGAGCGTTTAATGACGCTTGGCAAAAAGCATCATCTGGACGCCCACTACATTACCCGCCTGTTCCAGCTGATTATTGAAGACTCCGTTCTTACCCAGCAGGCGCTACTGCAGCAGCATCTTAATAAGATTAACCCCCGCTCCGCGCGTATCGCCTTCCTTGGGCCTAAAGGCTCGTATTCACATCTTGCCGCGCGCCAGTACGCCGCGCGTCATTTTGAGCAATTTATCGAAAGCGGCTGCGCGAAATTCGCCGATATCTTTGAGCAGGTCGAAACCGGTCAGGCCGATTACGCCGTCGTGCCGATTGAAAACACCAGCTCCGGCGGGATCAACGATGTGTACGATCTGCTGCAGCATACCAGTCTGTCGATCGTCGGCGAACTGACGCTACCAATCGATCACTGTGTGCTCGTTTCATCCTCAACGGACGCTGATAAGATCGAGACCGTTTATAGCCATCCGCAGCCGTTCCAGCAATGCAGCCAGTATTTAAGCCGCTATCCGCACTGGAAAATCGAGTACACCGAGAGCACCTCAGCGGCGATGGAAAAAGTCGCGCAGGCAAAATCCCCCACCGTTGCCGCGCTGGGTAGCGAGGCCGGCGGCGCGCTGTACGGGCTGCAGGTGCTGGAGCACTGCCAGGCTAACCAGACGCAAAACATCACTCGTTTCCTGGTACTGGCGCGTAAAGCGGTGAACGTATCCGATCAGGTGCCGGCGAAAACGACGTTGTTAATCGCCACCGGCCAACAGGCGGGCGCGCTGGTTGAAGCGCTACTGGTGCTACGTAACCACAACCTGATCATGAGCAAGCTGGAATCGCGCCCCATCCACGGTAACCCGTGGGAAGAGATGTTTTATCTGGATATTCAGGCCAACCTGGAATCCCTTCCCTTACGTAAGGCTTTAAAAGAGCTGGCCGAAATTACCCGTTCGATGAAAGTACTGGGCTGTTACCCGAGCGAAAACGTCGTGCCGGTCGACCCGGCTTAACGTTCAATAAATTGCCGTTTCTTCATCCCTGCCACCGCAACCGGCAGGGTGAAGATGGCGCCGGAAAGCGGATATTGCGCCACTTCGTCGGCGTCCATATTTTCCCGGGTGGTAGTGATGTAGAGCGTTTTCATATCCGCGCCGCCGAAACACACCATCGTGGGGCAACGCACCGGCACGCGATACTCTTCCAGTTGTTCTCCGTTCGGCGAAAAGCGGGCAATCCGCCAGCCGTCAAACATCGCGCTCCAGTAACAGCCTTCTTCATCAACCGCCGCACCGTCAGGGATCCCCTCTCCAGGATGGAAACGACGAAGTACTTCCCGTTTGCCCGGCTCGCCCTGCTCATCCAGCGGCGTGCGGTAAATCACCGCGTTCGGCGTATCGGAGGTATACATCCAGCGCTTATCGTCGCTAAACGCCAGACCATTAGCACCATGAATATCGCACTGCACCACCTTTGGCGTCAGGTCATTATCAATCCGTACCAGCAGCGCGCCATTGTAATCCCCCGGCCCCCAGAAGGTCCCTGCGTAAAAACGGCCATCCCGGTCGGTGCCACCGTCGTTAAAACGCGCGAGATCCGGGTTACTTGGGTTATCACAGATTTTGCGTTGCAGCAGACCACGGGCATCACAAAGCCAGATACCGCTACGTAAGGCGACGATAAAACCGCCCTTCTCGCGTAGAGCAAAACAGCCCACTTCTTCGGGAAATTGCAGAACCTGGTGCTCTTTACTGCGTGTATCGTAGCGGTGAATTTCGCACTCCAGAATATCCGCCCAGTACAGTGCCTGCTCGGCATCGCTCCAGGTTGGGCATTCCGGCAGATGCCCGACGTAATCAAACAGTGGTTGCGGTTGTGCCATCTTTTCATCCCTATAAAAAAAGCCAGCGGGTTACCCCTCTGGCTTTATTGTATACACGTTTAGCGGGTTTACTGTCGATTATCATTCGCCTGGCGCAGCAGCGTGCGGCTTTCGCTCTGGAAGCGCTGGGCGTAATCGCCAAACCAGTGTTCGACTTTACGGAAGCTGTCGATAAACGCCTGCTTATCGCCCTGCTCCAGCAGGCCAATCGCTTCGCCGAAACGCTGGTAGTAACGCTTAATCAATGCCAGATTATTTTCTGACGACATAATGATGTCGGCATACAGCTGTGGGTCCTGGGCAAACAGACGCCCCACCATCGCCAGCTCCAGCCGATAAATCGGCGAAGAGAGCGCCAACAGCTGCTCAAGGCGGACGTTTTCTTCAGCCAGATGCAGGCCATAGGCGAAAGTGGCAAAGTGACGCAACGCCTGAATAAACGCCATGTTCTGGTCGTGCTCAACGGCGCTGATGCGGTGCAGCCGCGCGCCCCAGACCTGAATCTGTTCAAGGAACCACTGGTACGCTTCCGGCTGACGCCCGTCGCAGTAAACCACCACCTGTTTCGCCAGGCTGCCGCTATCCGGACCAAACATCGGGTGCAATCCCAATACCGGGCCGTTATGCGCCGCCAGCATCGCCTGCAGCGGCTCGGCTTTGATGGAAGCCAGATCGACCAGAATGCAATCCGCCGGCAGCGGCGGCAGACGCGAAATCGTCTCTGCTGTGGTATGGATCGGAACGCTGACGATAACCATCCCGGCATCGGCGACAATCTCTGTCGCCCGCGGCCAGTCTTCTTTTTCCAGCACCCGCACCTGATAGCCTGACAGCGTCAGCATCTTCTCAAACAGACGCCCCATCTGCCCGCCGCCGCCAACAATAACCACCGGGCGCAGGTTCGGGTGCAGCGTTTTGAAGCCTTTATCGTTTTCACTTGAATACGATTCGCGCATCACCCGACGCAGGACATCCTCGATAAGATCCGGCGGCACACCGAGCGCCGCCGCCTCTTCCCGGCGGGAAGCCAGCATCGCGGCTTCGCGTTCCGGTACGTAAATCGGCAGGCCATATTTACTCTTAACCTCGCCAACTTCCGCCACCAGCTCCAGACGCTTTGCCAGCAAATCAAGCAGCGCCTTATCCACTTCATCAATTTGATCGCGCAATGCGGTCAGTTCAGCAACCATACAATCCTCTTAACCCAGACGTGCCGCCAGATGAGCGCGCAGATCGCTATCGAGCTCGCGCAGCAGTGCATCGGTAGTTTCCCAGCTGATGCAGGCATCGGTGACGGATACGCCGTACTTCATATCGCAACGGGGCTGCTCAGAAGACTGATTGCCTTCGTGGATATTGCTCTCAATCATCAGGCCAATGATGGAACGGTTGCCATCTTTGATCTGCGCGACGACGGATTCCGCAACCGCCGGCTGACGACGGTAGTCTTTATTGGAATTACCATGACTGCAATCTATCATCAGCGACGGTTTCAGTCCCGCCTGCGCCATCTCTTTTTCGCACTTCTCAACGTCTTCCGGGCCGTAGTTCGGCGCTTTGCCGCCGCGCAGAATGACGTGACCATCCGGATTCCCCTGGGTCTGCAGCAGGCAAACCTGGCCGGCCTGGTTGATGCCAACGAAGCGGTGCGGCATCGCGGCAGCGCGCATGGCGTTGATCGCCGTCGCCAGGCTGCCATCGGTACCGTTTTTAAAACCAACCGGCATCGACAGACCGGATGCCATTTCACGGTGAGTCTGCGATTCAGTGGTACGCGCGCCGATGGCGGACCAGCTGAACAGATCGCCAAGGTACTGTGGGCTATTTGGATCGAGCGCTTCTGTCGCCAGCGGCAGGCCCATATTGACTAAATCAACCAGCAGGCGACGCGCTATCTTGAGACCGCCTTCCACATCAAACGAGCCATCCATGTGCGGATCGTTAATCAACCCTTTCCAGCCAACAGTGGTACGTGGCTTTTCAAAATAGACGCGCATCACCAGGTAGAGGCTATCGCTGACCTCTGCGGCAAGGGCTTTAAATCGACGAGCATATTCGATAGCAGCTTCCGGATCGTGGATTGAGCAAGGACCACAGACCACCAACAGACGCGGATCGCGGCCGGCAATAATGTTGGAAATAGTCTGACGGGAGTGCGCGATCTGCGCTTCCTGCTCCACGGTTAACGGGAATTCGGCTTTCAGCTGATCCGGGGTAATCAGAACTTGTTCATCGGTAATATGTACGTTATTCAGCGCGTCTTTTTGCATGATGGCGATCCTGTATAGCTCGTTTGCGATAGTCGTTGCCTCAGCGGGCATGACGTAACCATACCATATAAAGTAAAGATATCAATCCATATTACGTAAACATTACTTTACAACAGCAAAATAATTGGCACCGGATTGCCAGGAAAGTGTTCATATAAATGTACACATGGCGAAGACTCTTTTTTGCCGCCGCGTTTTATTCATTCCTTTACTAAAATTCCTGGTAAGGATTATCTCAAAGCGGCCGGGGCAGCTAATGACGCTTTTTGCCAATAATGCTATTCTCCGCTCAGGCAACTGCGAACTGCGTTTCCCGTGCAATAACGATTTGACGGACCCGTTAATGAAAGAGTTTTACCGTCTATTTTTGCTTTTCTTTTTGCTCATCGCGGGAGTTCCCGCTTTTGCCGCTGAGACATCTGAGAACGTTCGCGCCATAGTTTCGGGGATTGTGACTTATACGCGCTGGCCAAATTTATCCGGCCCGCCGAAGTTATGCGTTTTTTCCACCTCCCGATATATCCGCAGTTTGGCTCAGGAAGCGCCGGAAAATTTACCTTATCAACCGGTGATAGTTCGAAATTCACAGGAAGCCCTAAAGGCCAGCTGCGACGGTTTGTATTTCGGCAGTGAAACCCCGGATCAGCAGTCTGCATTAACAAAAAAATATGGCTCCCGTCCTCTATTACTCATAGCGGAACAAAATACCGATTGCTCTTTTGGCAGCGCTTTTTGCTTGCTCATAAATGACGATAGGGTGAGGTTTTCCGTTAATCTGGATGTCCTGACGCATAGCGGTGTACGGGTCAATCCGGACGTACTGATGCTTGCCCGGAAGAAATCACATGAATAAGGATTTTTCTCAGGCCCCGCGCCCCACTTTCAAAAACGCGTTACGCCGAATCAGTATGATAAGCGTAGTGATTTCGATGACGCTGGTCTGGCTTTTGCTCAGCGCCGCCTCCGTCATTACGTTAAAACAGTACGCGCAAAAAAATCTTGAGCTCACCGCGGCAACCATGGGCCGCAGCCTCGAAGCGGCACTGGTTTTTGGCGATGCCACCGCCGCAGAAGATACGCTGGCGACGCTTGGCAGACAGGGGCAATTTTCCGAAGCCACGCTTCTGGACAGCCATCAGCGTCATTTCGCCGACTGGCGTAATGACGCCTTAGTTAAAAACGAAAAATTCAGTGGTTATATTAGTAAATGGCTGTTTCCTGAACCGACTGTCCAGCCAATCTGGCATCAGGGGAAAATAATCGGTGAGCTTCGTCTGAAGGCGCTCGATCGGTTAATCAGTCATTTTCTCGGTACTTCGCTGATCGTTTTGACCGGCAGTATTCTGCTGGCGTCCGTTATCGCCTTGATGCTTACCCATTCTCTGCATCGCGGTATTGTCGCCGCGCTGCAAAGTATTACCGAAGTGGTACATGATATCCGCGAAAACCGCCATTTCTCGCGCCGTGTACCGGAAGAACGTATTGAGGAATTCCATCTCTTTGCCCAGGACTTCAATAGCCTGCTGGGAGAAATGGAGGATTGGCAGCGTCAACTGCAGGCTAAAAATGCGCAACTGCTGCGCAGCTCGTTGCATGATCCACTAACGGGATTGGCGAATCGCGCGGCGTTTCGCAACGTCATCGGTAAGCTAATGGACGATGACGCGGCACGTCATAGTTCGGCGCTGCTGTTTCTTGACGGCGATAATTTCAAACTCATTAACGATAACTGGGGGCACGCTGCCGGCGATAAAGTCCTTATTGAGGTCGCCAGCCGCCTGATGGCATTCGTTGGCGACCAACATCAGGCATGGCGTCTGGGCGGCGATGAATTCGCCATTTTACTGCACGATGTGCATACCGAAACCGAAGTCCAGGCGCTTTGCGCAACGCTGTCCGAACAGTTTCTTCAGCCATTCAACCTCCACAATGGCCACACGGCAACGCTCTCTTTGAGTATTGGCTATGCTTTGACCTGGGAACACACCTCGGTGGAGGAGCTGCAGGAACTGGCCGATCAGAATATGTATCGGATGAAAAACCAGCGTTTTCATCACACACAAAAATAAGAAGGAATGACTATGCTCAGGCAATTTATTGCGCCCACTCTTCTGGCTGCTTTTCTCCTCACTGGGTGCCAGGCGCCAGGTAAGTTCTCGAAAGAACAGGTCGCAGCAATGAAGTCTTACGGCTTTACCGAAGCCGCCGGTGATTGGTCCTTAGGTTTGTCTGACAGCATTCTGTTTGACAAAAACGACTATCGCCTGCGTCCCGACAGCCAGCAGCAAATCCACAGTATGGCCGCACGGTTAGCTGAAACCGGTATTACCCATAGCCGTCTTGAAGGTCATACCGATAACTACGGCGAAGACAGCTACAACGAAGCGCTGTCATTAAAGCGCGCCAACAGCGTGGCGGATGCCTGGGCTGAAGGCGCGAAAATTCCGCGCAGTAATTTAACCACCCGCGGATTAGGTAAAAAGTACCCCATCGCCAGCAACAATACCGCGGCAGGCCGTGCTGAAAACCGCCGTGTTACCGTGGTGATCAGCACGCCTTAAGCGCGTTAGTCTACCGACTTAACCAGCCTCATCGCTGAAGCCGCGCGCCAGCGCAGGTAATCAACCACGAGGCACGCCGCGAGGCTGACGCCCATCAGCGGCACCGCCAGCCCGAGCAGGAGCGCTATTAACAGCGCAAGCGCCCGGGCAGCGACACTTAGTCCCAGCCACGCTTGCACCAACGTTTGTGCAGGATTAAACGCACTCTGCGCCGGACGGCGGATCCACCACAGGCGATAGCCGACGATGATCATGACGCACAGGGCCAACCCGAATGCCACCAACAGCAACTGGTTCGCCAACCCGAACAGTATTCCCATATGAAAATCGACGCCCCAACGGGTCAGCTTTGCCATCAGCGGGAAATCGCTAAAGCGGGTACGATCCACGACTTGTAACGTCTCGCCATCGATGGCCACAGCATCGACCCGCGTCGGCCAACTACGGTCAATTTCATTCACCGTCCACGCCATCCCCGCGCTTTTTGGCGGCCGGATCTCCAGCTTGCTGGCCGTCAGCCCTGCGGCCTGCGCCACCTGTAATACGCTATCGAACCGATCCGCAGTCACTTTCATCTGTGGCTCATCCATTGCCATATGCGCCATGTGGTGCCCGGCGTGCGGATCGGGCGGCATCGCCTCCCCGCCATGAAGTTGCGTATTGACCTGCGGCGTTAGCCAGCCAAACGCGGCGCGCATCTTATCGACGTTACCGCCCGCCCACTGCGACCAGGTTAAGCCGGTGGCGGAAAACAGTAACATGCCGACCAGTAACATCCAGCCCAGCGTCACGTGCAGACGTCGGGTATTTTGCAGCCGATTGTGTATCCGCCGCTTCGGACGGGTCATCGCCCATAGCGCAATACCGCCCAACGCCGCAACCCACATCCAGGAGGCCGCCAGTTCGCTGTACAGTCTGCCACCGTCGCCCAACAGCAAGGATTTATGCGCGTAATCAATCCACTGGCGCAGCGGTAAAATACCGCTGGTACCGTAAACCGTCAGATCGCCTTTGACCCGTAGCGTCACCGGGTCAACAAAAATAGCCCGGTTTTCTGATTCCCCCAGCCGCGGGTCGGCAAACATCACCCGCGTCGTTTCGCCGGCGGTAATACCCGGGCGCACGGCCTGCAGGCGGAGGTTGTTTTGCGTAGCCTCTTTGGCGACGGCAATTTGCGCGCTAAGCGGCTGTCTTTCGCCGTTGAGCGAGCCCTGTAAGGCCTCATGGTACAGCCAGTTTTCCAGTTGCGGCGTGGCGACATACAGCGTACCGGTCAAGGCCGCGACAAAGATAAATGGTCCAATAAACAGACCAATATAGAAATGGAGGCGCCGCAGCAGGTTTAACCATGCCGCGCGCGAGGTGCAGGTTGTCATACTCTTCCTTTTTTAAAGCAAAAGAGGTCGTTGCGCAGTACGCAGATTCATTTTTATTAAAGGGAAAAAGCAGACAGCCGCGGCGGCGCGCGGGTTTCAGGGTAGAGCCAGGGGAAGTAGTGCCAGTGTTTTAATACCGGGCGAGAAGCCGGCAGGCGAATGCGCCGCAGGATCATGGCGAAGAACAGCGCCAGCGCGAACAAAAGCCCCGGTACGTGCGCTAATAGCACGCAATAGCCGCAGGCTTCGGCGTGATCGACCGGCATGCTATGCGCCGGCTGCGACGCGCTGTCAGCGCCGTGCATCATTACCATCTCATATCCGGACATCCCATCATGAGACTCGCCCATCGGCATAGCATGATGCATGCCCGGCATTACGCTCATGGGATCTTTCTGCAGCGAAACGGAGATCAGCGGCGCCACCACGATCAGCAGGATCGCAAACAGCGCCAGCCAGGAGGCCCGCCGTTGCAATGCTGATTGTGAGAAAATAGTGCCGTTCACCGCCCCTCCGAAATCCGGGCGATATTGTAATTGATTTACATCAAAATAGTTAAAATTTAGATAAAAAAAGGGCCAGCCATCTGGCCAGCCCTTTCTATCAGGATGTCGCGAAAGCGAATCTTAGTTAAGACGCTCTTTGATACGAGCAGACTTACCGGTACGCTCACGCAGGTAGTACAGTTTAGCTTTACGTACAGCACCACGACGTTTAACAGCAATGCTGTCAACTACCGGAGAGTGAGTCTGGAAGACACGCTCAACGCCTTCGCCGTTGGAAATTTTACGAACAGTGAATGCAGAGTGCAGACCGCGGTTACGAATAGCGATAACCACGCCCTCGAATGCCTGCAGACGTTTTTTGGAACCTTCAACAACCCATACTTTCACTTCCACGGTATCACCCGGACGGAAGGAAGGTACGTCCTGCTTCATCTGTTCTTGTTCAAGTTGCTTAATAATGTTGCTCATAATTTAATCTCTTATCCTGGGTAAACTGATATTGGGGGCTCACGCCTGCCCATCATGTTTATGCTGCTGTTGCGCGTGTTCGCTTTTGAACTGCGCCAGCAACTTTGCTTGCTCTTCAGTCAGAGCCAGGTTTTCCAGAAGTTCAGGTCTTCTAAGCCAGGTGCGGCCCAGCGACTGCTTCAGACGCCAGCGACGTATCTCAGCATGGTTCCCCGACAGCAATACTGGCGGTACTTCCATCTCTTCTAACACTTCAGGACGGGTATAGTGCGGGCAATCCAGCAACCCATCAGCAAAGGAATCTTCCGTTGCTGATGCTTCATGTCCCAGTACTCCCGGAATGAACCGGGAAACGGAGTCAATCAGCGTCATTGCCGGTAACTCACCACCGCTGAGAACGTAATCGCCGATTGACCATTCTTCGTCAATTTCGGTTTGGATTACGCGCTCGTCTATCCCTTCGTAGCGACCGCACACCAGAATCAGTTTCTGATTCGTTGCCAGTTCGCTGACGCCCGCTTGATCAAGCTTGCGTCCCTGAGGTGACAGATAAATCACCTTTGCGCCTTCACCTGCCGCGGCTTTTGCTGCATGAATGGCATCCCGTAAGGGTTGAACCATCATTAGCATCCCCGGTCCGCCGCCGTAAGGACGATCGTCCACGGTACGGTGCCGGTCATGAGCGAAGTCGCGAGGACTCCAGCTTTCGATGCTCAGCAGGCCATTTTTTACTGCCCGGCCAGTTACCCCGTAATCGGTAATTGCGCGGAACATTTCAGGAAACAGGCTAATTATGCCAATCCACATAGCGCCGTCTTTTACCGTTTATCCGGAGAATTTAAAAACCAGGATCCCAATCTACTTCGATAGTACGAGTAGCGAGATCGACTTTCTTGATAACCTGCCCATCGAGGAACGGAACCAACCGCTCCTTGATGCCAAATGCATCTTTCAGGTTTGCCTTGATGACGAGAACGTCATTCGACCCGGTTTCCATCATATCAATGACTTTACCCAGGCTATAGCCTTCGGTGGTAACTACCTGGCAACCCATCAGGTCTTTCCAGTAATAGTCGCCCTCTTCCAGCGCCGGCAGCTGCGATGAATCAACGATAATTTCGCAATTAGTCAGGAGATTCGCCGCATCACGATCGTCAATGCCTTTCAGCTTGATGATGATGTCCTGATTGTGGTGGCGCCAGCTTTCCAGCTCAACAACCTGCCACTGACCCGCCTTCTGGATTAACCAGGGCTGATAGTCAAAAATGCTTTCAGCGTCTTCGGTGGAGGAAAACACTCTGAGCCAACCACGGATACCGTAGGAAGAACCCATTTTCCCCAATACAATCGGATCAACAGGTGCTTGTGCGGTGTGTTGCTTGCTCATCATGACCACCGTGACAGATTAAGCTGCTTTGTTAGCGGCTTTGATCAGCGCGGCAACGCGATCGGAAACAGTAGCGCCCTGGCCAACCCAGTGAGCGATACGATCCAGATCCAGGCGGGTGCCTTCTTCTTTCTCGGTAGCGATCGGGTTGAAGAAGCCAACGCGCTCGATGAAGCGACCGTTGCGTGCATTACGGCTGTCGGTGACAACAACCTGGTAGAACGGACGCTTTTTAGCGCCGTGACGTGCTAAACGAATAGTTACCATAACATCCTCTTGTGTGAATAAAACAACCGGGCCCCATCGAGGAACGGAGCCCGGTGTCATATTAAAAGCCCGAAAATTTTACTGATTTCTGTGCAAAAATCAATTCAAAACTACATACGCTAAATAATTCGAGTTGCAGGAAGGCGGCAAGTGAGTAAATCCCCGGGAGCGTACACAAGTACGTGACCGGGGTGAACGAACGCAGCCAACGCATCTGCGGCTTGAATTATGACGCGTATTAGCGGCCTGGGAATCCTGGCGGCATCATCCCTTTCATCCCGCGCATCATCTTCATCATGCCGCCTTTCGACTTCATCTTCTTCATCATGCGCTGCATGTCGTCGAACTGCTTCAGCAAGCGGTTCACGTCCTGCACCTGCATCCCGCAACCGGCGGCGATACGGCGTTTACGCGAACCTTTGATGATTTCCGGCTTGGCGCGCTCTTTCATCGTCATCGAGTTGATGATCGCTTCCATACGCACCAGCACTTTGTCGTCCATCTGCGCTTTCACGTTATCGGGAATTTGCCCCATGCCCGGCAGTTTGCCCATCAGGCTGGCCATGCCGCCCATATTTTTCATCTGGCGCAGTTGCTCAAGAAAGTCGGTCAGGTCGAAACCGTCGCCTTTCTTCAGCTTGGATGCCAGTTTCTCGGCCTGCGCGCGGTCAACTTTGCTCTCGATATCTTCGATAAGCGACAGCACGTCGCCCATGCCGAGAATACGGGAAGCGATACGGTCCGGGTGGAACGGCTCCAGCGCTTCGGTTTTCTCGCCGACGCCGAGGAATTTAATCGGCTTGCCGGTGATATGACGAATCGACAGCGCCGCACCGCCGCGGGCGTCGCCGTCTACTTTGGTCAGCACCACGCCAGTCAAAGGCAGCGCTTCGTTAAAGGCCTTCGCGGTATTCGCCGCATCCTGACCGGTCATCGCATCGACGACGAACAGTGTCTCAACCGGATTAATCGCGGCGTGAACCTGTTTGATTTCGTCCATCATCGCTTCATCGACGTGCAGACGGCCGGCGGTATCCACCAGCAGCACGTCGTAGAATTTAAGCTTCGCTTCTTTCAGCGCCGCGTTGACGATATCAACTGGCTTCTGGCCAACGTCGGACGGGAAGAAATCCACGCCGACCTGCTCTGCCAGCGTTTCCAGCTGTTTAATCGCCGCCGGGCGGTATACATCCGCGGAAACGACCAGCACTTTTTTCTTGTGCTTCTCGCGCAGGAATTTACCCAGCTTACCGACGCTGGTCGTTTTACCCGCACCCTGCAGGCCCGCCATCAGGACGACGGCCGGCGGCTGCGCGGCTAAATCCAGCGTCTGGTTTTCTTCGCCCATCGCCGCAACCAGCTCGTTGCGGACAATCTTGACGAACTCCTGACCTGGCGTCAGGCTTTTATTGACTTCATGGCCTACCGCGCTCTCTTTGACGCGGCTGATGAAATCACGCACCACCGGAAGCGCGACGTCGGCCTCCAGCAGCGCCATGCGCACTTCGCGCAGGGTGTCTTTAATGTTGTCTTCGGTAAGGCGTCCGCGGCCGCTAATGTTGCGCAGCGTACGCGACAAACGATCGGTTAAATTATCAAACATTGTCTCTCGCCTGAGGTGGAAACGGTCGGTCGCCGCAGCGACACAAAAATACGAATTTGGCGCAGTATAACACGACATAAACCTGAATGTGCTGCAACGGTTGGAGCAGACGTCGCGTGACGCTATACTGCTTCTCTTTCTTATTTAGTCAACAGTCGACGCTCCTATGCCTGTGTTTGCTCTACTTGCCCTTGTCGCCTACTCCATCAGCCTTGCGCTGATCATCCCTGGCCTGCTGCAAAAAAACAGCAGCTGGCGGCGGATGGCGATTCTCTCCGCGACGATAGCGCTGATTTGCCACGCCTTCGCGCTGGAGTCACGTATTTTCCCCGGCGGCGAAGGTGGGCAAAATCTCAGCTTACTTAACGTCGGCTCGCTGGTCAGCCTGATGATCTGTACGGTGATGACCATCGTCGCCTCGCGTAATCGCGGCTGGTTATTGTTACCGATCGTATACGCTTTCGCGCTGATCAACCTCGCCTTCGCCACCTTCGTGCCTAACGAGTACATCACCCACCTCGAAACCACCCCGGGGATGTTGGTGCATATCGGCCTGTCGCTCTTTGCCTACGCCACGCTTATCATCGCCGCGCTGTACGCGCTGCAGCTGGCGTGGATTGACTACCAGCTTAAAAATAAAAAGCTGGCTTTCAGCAGCGAAATGCCGCCGCTGATGAGTATTGAGCGTAAAATGTTTCATATCACCCAGGTTGGCGTCGTGCTGCTGACCCTGACGCTGTGCACCGGGTTGTTCTATATGCACAACCTGTTTAATACCGAAAATATTGATAAAGCGGTGCTGTCTATCGTGGCCTGGTTTGTCTATATCGTACTGCTGTGGGGGCACTACCACGAAGGCTGGCGCGGCCGCCGAGTGGTCTGGTTTAACGTCGCCGGAGCCGGGCTGCTGACCCTGGCTTATTTTGGCAGCCGCGTCCTGCAGCAGTTTGTTAGTTAAAGACTAAGGAGTCTCTCCTGGAACACATTTCTACCACCACGCTGATCGTCACGCTGATCATCATGGTGATTATCTCCGCCTATTTCTCCGGTTCCGAAACCGGCATGATGACGCTGAACCGCTATCGGCTGCGCCATATGGCGAAACAAGGCAACCGCCCGGCTAAGCGGGTGGAAAAGCTGCTGCGTAAGCCGGATCGCCTCATTAGCCTGGTGCTCATCGGCAACAACCTCGTCAATATCCTGGCCTCGGCGCTGGGAACCATCGTCGGCATGCGTCTGTACGGCGACGCCGGCGTGGCTATCGCCACCGGCGTGCTCACCTTTGTCGTGCTGGTGTTTGCCGAAGTCTTACCTAAAACCATTGCCGCCCTGTATCCGGAAAAGGTCGCCTACCCCAGCAGTTTCCTGTTGGCGCCGCTACAGGTACTGATGATGCCGCTGGTATGGCTGTTGAACACCATTACCCGCGTACTGATGCGCATGATGGGCATTAAGACCGATCACGTTATTAGCGGCGCATTGAGTAAAGATGAACTGCGAACGATTGTGAATGAATCCCGTTCACAAATCTCACGGCGGAATCAGGACATGCTGCTGTCGGTCCTGGATCTGGAAAAGGTCAGCGTTAATGACATCATGGTGCCGCGCAATGAGATCGTCGGTATCGATATCAACGATGACTGGAAATCTATCGTCCGCCAGCTAACCCACTCGCCGCATGGCCGTATCGTGCTGTATCGTGATTCGCTGGACGATGCCATCAGCATGCTGCGCGTCCGTGAAGCCTATCGGCTGATGACGGAAAAGAAAGAGTTCACAAAAGAGATCATGTTACGGGCGGCAGATGAGATTTACTTTGTGCCGGAAGGTACGCCGCTCAGCACGCAATTGGTGAAATTCCAGCGTAATAAAAAGAAAGTCGGTCTGGTGGTCGATGAATATGGTGATATTCAGGGGCTGGTCACCGTTGAAGATATTCTTGAAGAGATCGTGGGAGACTTCACCACCTCGATGTCGCCGACCCTTGCCGAAGAAGTGACGCCGCTTAATGACGGCTCGGTGATTATTGACGGCGGCGCCAACGTGCGGGAAATCAACAAAGCGTTCAACTGGCACCTGCCGGAAGACGACGCGCGTACCGTTAACGGCATTATTCTGGAAGCGCTGGAGGAGATCCCAGTCCCTGGAACCCGCGTACGTATCGAACAGTATGATATCGATATTCTCGACGTACAGGACAATATGATTAAGCAGGTGAAGGTGATGCCGGTGAAATCATTACGCGAAAGCGTGGCGGAATAGCGCAGCCAGCAAAGAACAACGGCGAACTTCGGTTCGCCGTTTTTTTATTTAAAGCCAATAAAAACGGCCACCCGCAGGCAGCCGTTACTGGCGAACTAACGAATTACTTCGCTTTCGCGACGGTTACCATCGCGGCGCGAATAGTACGACCGTTCAGGGTATAACCCTTCTGCATAACACCCAGTACGTTACCGGCAGCCACATCGTCAGACTCGACCATGGCGATAGCCTGATGCACGTTAGGATCCAGCGGTACGTTGGTATCGGCAACCACTTCCACGCCAAACTTACGCACGACGTCCAGCATCGATTTCAGAGTCAGTTCGATCCCTTCAACCATCGGCGCCATATCCGGGTTAGCTTTATCAGCCACTTCCAGCGCGCGATCCAGGCTATCGATAACCGGCAGCAGTTCGTTGACGAACTTCTCCAGGGCAAATTTATGCGCTTTCTCGATATCCTGTTCGGTGCGACGACGCAGGTTGTCTTCTTCCGCTTTTGCGCGCAGCATCACATCACGTTCACGCTTTTGCGCTTCGGCCAGCTGTGCTTCCAGATTCGCAATTTTTTCATCGCGCGGATCCACCTGCTCAGCAGAAACCTCAGGCTCTACCGCCTCTACGTTGTCGTGCTGCTCCGTGATAATTTCTTCCGGGGCTTGCCCCTCAGGCGTTTTCTGTTCTTTACTACTCATGAATTTCTCCGCGTTTTTTTCGCATTCATCTCGCTAACTTCGCTTATTATGGGGATCAGTTTCCGGGATTCAAGGGAAGCAGACAGATTGTCATCATTCATTTAACCCAAGGACATCCAGATCATGAAGAACCATTTCAAGTGTATCGGCATTGTGGGACACCCTCGTCACCCAACCGCCCTGACCACACATGAAATGCTCTGGCGCTGGCTATGCGGCAAAGGCTATGAGGTGCTGGTCGAGCAGCAAATCGCCCATGAACTCCAGCTTAGCAATGTTAAAACCGGCACGCTGGCGGAAATCGGCCAGCAGGCGGATCTGGCGGTGGTGGTCGGCGGTGACGGCAATATGCTCGGCGCGGCGCGTACCCTGGCGCGCTATGACATCAACGTCATCGGCATTAACCGTGGCAATCTTGGTTTTCTTACCGACCTTGACCCGGATAACGCGCTCCAGCAGTTGGCCGACGTACTTGAAGGCCACTATATCGCCGAAAAACGTTTTCTGCTGGAAGCCCAGGTGTGCCAGCATGACTGCCAGAAGCGCATCAGCACGGCTATCAATGAAGTAGTGCTGCATCCGGGTAAAGTCGCGCACATGATTGAGTTCGAGGTCTATATCGATGAAGTGTTCGCCTTCTCCCAGCGCTCCGACGGCCTGATCATCTCCACGCCTACCGGTTCGACGGCCTATTCGCTCTCTGCCGGCGGCCCTATTCTCACCCCTTCTCTGGACGCCATCACCCTGGTACCGATGTTCCCGCATACGCTATCAGCGCGGCCGCTGGTGATTAACGGCGATAGCACCATTCGCCTGCGCTTCTCGCAGCGCTGCAACGATCTGGAAATCAGCTGCGACAGCCAGATTGCGCTCCCCATTCAGGACGGCGAAGATGTGCTCATCCGCCGCTGTGATTATCACCTCAATCTGATTCACCCGAAAGACTATAGTTATTTCAATACATTAAGCACCAAGCTTGGGTGGTCGAAAAAATTGTTCTGATTTTACAAGCTGCCTCTTTACTGGATAAAAAACCAGTCTATACTGTACGAAAACACAGTAATGGTTTTTCATACAGGAAGGCAGCTATGTTGGCGCAACTCACCATCAGCAATTTCGCTATCGTTCGTGAACTGGAAATTGATTTTCACAGCGGCATGACCGCCATCACCGGGGAAACCGGCGCCGGGAAATCCATTGCCATTGACGCGCTGGGGCTGTGCCTCGGCGGCCGAGCCGAAGCTGACATGGTGCGCCGCGGCGCCAGCCGTGCCGACCTGTGCGCGCGCTTCGCGCTGAAAGATACCCCTGCCGCCCAGCGCTGGCTGGAAGAGAACCAACTGGAGAGCGGGCGTGAGTGTTTACTTCGCCGCGTGATCAGCGCTGACGGCCGCTCCCGCGGTTTCATCAACGGCACCGCCGTGCCTCTTTCTCAGCTTCGCGAGCTGGGCCAGTTGCTTATCCAGATCCACGGCCAGCATGCCCATCAGTTACTCACCAAAGCCGAACATCAGAAAACCCTGCTTGATGGTTATACCGGTGAGTATGCGCTTACTCAACGCATGGCGGAGCGCTACCGCCAGTGGCACCAGAGTTGCCGGGAGCTGGCGCAGCATCAGCAGCAGAGCCAGGAGCGCGCCGCCCGCGCAGACCTGCTGCAATACCAGCTCAAAGAGCTGAACGAATTTAATCCTCTGCCGGGCGAGTTCGAACAGATTGACGAAGAGTACAAACGTCTGGCCAACAGCGGCCAGCTGCTCAGTACCTGTCAGCATGCGTTAACAGTACTGGCCGACGGTGAAGAGGCCAATTTGCAAAGCCAGCTTTATACCGCTAAACAGCTGGTTAGCGAGCTGGTCGGTATGGATAGCAAACTCTCCAGCGTACTCGATATGCTGGAAGAAGCCTCTATTCAGCTCAGCGAGGCGACTGATGAGCTGCGCCACTACAATGACCGTCTCGATCTCGACCCTAACCGTCTGTTCGAGCTGGAACAGCGCATTTCCCGGCAGATTGCGCTGGCGCGTAAGCATCAGATTGCGCCGGAAGAGCTGCCGGCGTTCTATCAGGCCATGCTGGATGAGCAGCGTCTGCTGGACGACAGCGCCGGCTCGCTGGAATCGCTGAGCCAGCTGGTCGTTGAGCATCACCGCCTGGCGCTGGAAACGGCGCAAGAACTGCACGCCCTGCGTCAGCGCAGCGCCGACGAACTCACCCAGTTGATTACTGAAAGTATGCACTCACTTTCTATGCCTCACGGCGTGTTTGCCATTGATGTCGCCTTCGATGAACGCCATCTGACCGCCGAAGGCGCCGACCATATTGAGTTCCGCGTTACCACCAACCCGGGGCAACCGCTGCAGCCGATCGCTAAAGTGGCCTCCGGCGGCGAGTTATCGCGTATCGCACTGGCTATTCAGGTTATTACCGCTCGTAAAATGGAAACCCCGGCGCTGATTTTCGATGAGGTCGATGTCGGCATCAGCGGCCCGACGGCGGCGGTGGTCGGCAAACTGCTCCGCCAGTTGGGAGAATCCACGCAGGTCATGTGCGTGACTCACCTGCCGCAGGTTGCTGGCTGTGGTCACCATCATTTCTTCGTCTGCAAAGAGACCGATGGCGAGATGACCGAGACGCACATGCATGCGCTGGATAAACGCGCCAGATTGCAGGAACTGGCCCGTCTACTGGGCGGTAGCGAGGTGACCCGCAACACCCTGGCGAACGCGAAAGAGTTGCTTGCGGCGTAAACTTTTTGATTTTCACAGAGTCATAGTGAACAGCAAATTGCCAATAGACCTGCAGTCGAAGGTTCCCAACCGGGCAAAGGTCTATTATTATCGGCATATTACAGATGAGCCACGTATTGCTCGGGCCCAAAAAGGAATCAAATCACTATGCGCTGTAAAACGCTGACTGCTGCCGCAGCGGTTCTCCTTATGTTGACCGCAGGCTGTTCCACTCTGGAACGAGTGGTTTACCGTCCTGATATCAACCAGGGTAACTATCTGGCACCTAATGATGTAGCAAAAATCCGTGTCGGCATGACGCAACAGCAGGTTGCTTATGCGCTGGGTACGCCGATGATGTCAGATCCATTTGGTAGCAACACCTGGTTCTACGTTTTCCGCCAGCAGCCGGGCCATGAGAAAGTGAGCCAGCAGACACTGACGCTGACCTTCGACAGCAGCGGTGTGTTAACCAACATTGATAACAAACCGGCGCTGACCAAGTAATCTCAGGCCAGTAGAAATGCAAAAAGCGCTCAATGAGCGCTTTTTTTAATTGTGCATTCCCGCTTATTTCTCAGCGTGCTTTTCAGCCCGCTGCCGACGCAGCTCTTTCGGGTCAGCAATCAGCGGGCGATAAATCTCTACGCGGTCGCCATCATGGACTTCGTCATGCAGCTTGACCGGACGGCTGTAGATGCCGACTTTATTTTTCGCCAGATCGATATCTTCGCGCAGCGCCAGAATACCGCTGGAGATAATCGCCTGCTCGACCGTTGCCCCAGCCTGCAGCTTCACGCGTTGCAGGTACTGTTTTTCCGGCAACGCATAGGCGACTTCAACCACAATATTAGCCGACACGATACACCTCTTTGGCGCGCGTGGTGAACGCCTGCACCATATTGGCGGCCAGCTCTTTAAAGATGCGACCAAAAGCCATTTCAATCAGCTTGTTGGTGAACTCAAAATCGAGATGAAACTCAATTTTGCACGCATCCGGGCTGAGCGGAATAAACTTCCAGCCGCCAATCAGCTTTTTGAACGGGCCATCGACCAGGCTCATCAGGATACTCTGGTTATCGGTCAGCGTATTACGCGTCGTGAAAGTCTTGCTGATGCCGGCCTTGGACACATCAACCGCCGCCGTCATTTGCGTCGGCCCGGCCTCCAGCACTCGGCTACCGGTGCAGCCAGGCAGGAAATCGGGATAGGACTTCACATCATTTACGAGTTGATACATCTGTTCCACGCTGAAAGGCACCAGCGCAGTACGGCTAATCTGAGGCATAGCAGGTTCCACATTTAAACACGGGACAAATAATATCATTTATCTGCTGCTAAAAAAAACGCTGTACCATAACTCGTGCTAAGATAGCCCATTACGCCTCGCAGGAAGGATTGAGGTAACAATGTTTAGAACTAGCGATGACTTCAGGACATTATGACTAAGAAAAAAGCCCACAAACCTGGATCAGCCACCATTGCGCTGAATAAACGCGCCCGTCACGAATACTTTATCGAAGATGAATACGAGGCAGGCCTCGCGCTGCAGGGTTGGGAAGTGAAATCTCTGCGAGCCGGCAAAGCCAACATCGGCGATAGCTATGTCATTCTGAAAGATGGCGAAGCCTATCTCTTCGGCGCCAACTTTACGCCAATGGCGGTCGCCTCCACGCATTACGTTTGCGATCCGACCCGTACCCGCAAGCTGCTGCTCAATCAGCGCGAGCTCGATGCGCTATACGGCCGCATCAACCGCGAAGGTTATACCGTCGTCGCCCTGTCGTTGTACTGGAAGAACGCCTGGTGCAAAGTGAAAATCGGCGTGGCGAAAGGTAAGAAACAACACGATAAGCGCACCGACGTAAAAGATCGTGAATGGGCGGTCGATAAGGCGCGCATCATGAAAAACGCCGGGCGGTAATCCCCCCTCTATGCGGGCCAGCTACCCTGGCCCCACGCTATATTGCTGTTGTCGCTGCTTTTTCACTCGATATGCCGCCAGAATCCTCGCTTCAGGGGCTGGTAACCACCTTCACAAATCTGTTATACTTCAAGTACACATTGGGGCTGATTCTGGATTCGACGGGATTCGCGAAACCCAAGGTGCATGCCGAGGGGCGGTTGGCCTCGTAAAAAGCCGCAAAAAAATAGTCGCAAACGACGAAAACTACGCTTTAGCAGCTTAATAACCTGCTTAGAGCCCTCTCTCCCTAGCCTCCGCTCTTAGGACGGGGATCAAGAGAGGTCAAACCCAAAAGAGATCGCGCGGATGCCCTGCCTGGGGTTGAAGTGCTAAAACTAATCAGGCTAGTTCGTTAGTGGCGTGTCTGTCCGCAGCTGGCGTGCGAATGTAAAGACAAACTAAGCATGTAGTACCGAGGATGTAGGAATTTCGGACGCGGGTTCAACTCCCGCCAGCTCCACCAAAATTCTCCATCGGTGATTACCAGAGTCATCCGATGAAGTCCTAAGAGCCCGCACGGCGCAAGCCCTGCGGGCTTTTTTGTGCCTATCGTTGTCCGAGGATATTCGGCTAATTCCAGAGAAAATCGGTCCACGTTTAGGTGCACACTATACTGTGGCCCATTAAACGTGTACCAATGATGGAAGGGATCCAGACATGGCGCGTATCACACGCCCCCTAACTAACAACGAAATCCTTAAAGCCAAATCTCGGGAAAAGACTTCACCCTTCATGATGGTGACGGCCTGTTCTTGCTCGTCAAAACCACCGGTAAAATACTCTGGAGCTTCCTCTATCAACGTCCGGTCAATGGCAGCCGAACCAATTTGAGTCTCGGCTCATACCCTGCTCTTACTGTCGCAGCCGCTCGTCAGATACGCGCCAGCACTTAACTGCGCTCGCACAAGGGATAGATCCGCAGCAGCAACAAGAGCAGGCATCACAACAGCGTCAGATTGAGCTTGATAGCATTTTCTCAACTGTGGCCGCTAACTGGTTCCAGTTAAAAAGCAGAAGCGTCACAGAGGATTATGCGAAAGAGATTTGGCGCTCACTAGATAAAGACGTGTTCCCTACGATCGGAGCAATACCAGTGCAGGATCTTAAAGCCAGAACGATTGTCGAAGCACTGGAGCCAATCAAAGCACGAGGGGCACTGGAGACAGTTAGCCGCTTGGTACAGCGCATTAACGAAATAATGATTTATGCGGTTAACACTGGTCTAATTGATGCAAACCCGGCATCGGGTGTCGGAATGGCATTCGAGAAACCTAAAAAGCAAAATATGCCGACACTACGGCCAGAAGAATTGCCGAAGCTAATGCGCTCTTTGATTATGTCGAATCTCTCTGTATCGACTCGCTGCCTGATTTAATGGCAACTCCTGATGCTTGTGAGTCCTTCTGAGGCCTCCGGTGCTCGGTGGGCAGAGATCGATCTAGATGCAAAGCTCTGGACTATTCCAGCCGAACGGATGAAGGCTAAGCGTGAACACATTGTTCCTCTATCTCCTCAGGCATTAGAGATTCTGGAAGTAATGAAGCCTATTAGTGCTAATCGAGAGCACGTCTTTCCTCGCAGGAATGACCCAAAGCAGCCAATGAATAGCCAAACTGCAAATGCTGCTTTAAAAAGAATAGGCTACGGTGGTAAGTTAGTTGCTCATGGCCTTAGGTCAATTGCGAGTACGGCACTTAACGAAGAAGGTTTTAACCCCGATGTTATTGAGGCAGCTCTTGCGCATTCAGACAAAAATGAGGTTAGAAAAGCATATAACCGCTCCATATACCTTGAACAGCGTAAAGAGTCAATGACATGGTGGGGTTGTATTGTTGATAAATACTAGATTACATGAAGACTGATGATTAAGGACATAAAATGAAAAAAATGATTGATTGTGAAACGGCCTTAAAAGAATTAGTTGAGACATACACCGACAGCGAGAAAATAAGAAACGAAGCTCAAACTAGGCATCATATTATCAATAAAATAATTTATAATGTGCTTGGTTGGCCTGAGGCTCAAGTTGAAGTTGAAGACTATGAGCAAAAAACATTCACAGATTATGAACTAGGAAAACCACGACAGGTTATTATTGAAGCAAAAAGAGAAGGCCGTACATTTGAAATACCGGCAGGTATATCTAAGAAAAATATAATTGATATACCTGCTTTATTAAAATCCAATGAAGATTTATCTGATGCTATTAAGCAGGTTCAATTTTATTGTTCTTCAAGAGGTACGCCAATTGCGATAGCGACAAATGGGCACCAGTACATATCATTTATTGCAAGCAATCAAAACGGTTCATCTCCTCTAGATGGCAAAGCATTAGTTTTTGAAAGCTTGGAAAATATGCTTACAAACTTCACCTTAGCATGGAATATGCTTTCTTATTATGGAGTGAAAGAACAACGTCTCCTGAAGTATCTTAGCTCAGAAGCTAGTGGAATCCCCAATAAATTATCATCTTACTTGACCATGTATCCAAAAATAAGATATGCCAGTGATATTCAAACATCATTACGTCAAATATCTGAACTAATTATCCAAGATGCATTAGAAAGTAAGGAGGTAGAAGAGGTTTTTTATCAAAAATGTTATTGCGAAAGCGGCGCATTATCTAAATATGCTCTATTGAGCAAAGAAATGCTGCAAGCACGTTATGCTGCATTGTTCAGTGATAGTGAATCATCACCACAAATTACATCCGTCAAACCTGACAGGAAGGAACAAAGTTTAGATCCAAGTATCATGGCTGAAGCTTTATCAAAGCGCCCAATTGTTTTGATCGGTGATGTAGGTGTTGGAAAAACATCTTTTGTTAAAAATCTCATATACTCTAGCGCCTTTAAGGAATTTAATGAAGCCATTTACATATATATCGATTTGGGTGCAAGCGCTACACTTTCAGATAATCTTCAAGGTTTCATCCTTAATCAAATAGAGGAGCAACTATATGATAAGTATGACACTGACATTACCGAATTTAAATTCATCAAGGGAGTTTACTCGCGGGACATTCAGCGCTTCTCATCCGGAATATGGGGCTCATTGAGAGAAACCAATAGAGAGAAATACGAAGAAAAGCAATTAGAAATGCTTTCCGAAAAAATATCTGTTAAAGATGAACATCTCAAAAACTCGATCAACCACATTTCCAAACAAACCAAAAGACAAGTTATTATTTGCTTAGATAATGCTGATCAACGTGATTTTGAAACACAACAGCGTGCCTTTGTCATATCACAAGAATTAGCTAAAGAATGGAATTCTTTGGTTTTCATTTCCGTACGCCCACAAACATTTTTTAAATCAAAATCATCAGGAGCACTTACCGCATATCCACACAAAGTATTCACCATTGCTCCACCTAGAATTGATCAAGTTCTTGATAAACGCCTCATGTTTGCTCTTGAAATGTCCGAAGGGAAAATTCCTTTAGAACAGGCTGAGTTTGTTAGAATCAATATCAATAACCTTTCAGTTTTTATTAAAGTCCTGCTTGAATCCCTCAGAAAAAACAAAGCTCTTGGCGAGTTTATTGAAAACATTACGGGTGGGAATGTTAGACAAGCATTAAGTTTTATCACTGGTTTTATTGGTAGCCCTAACGTTGAGGCCGAAAAGATAATTCGCACCTTTGAACAAGAGGGACGATACCAAATACCGGTACATGAGTTTTCAAAACAAGCCCTGCTAGGCGAATTTTCACACTTCGACCCCAATACGTCTTTAGCAATGAATCTATTCGATGTATCAATAGCTGATGAATCAGAGCATTTTCTAGTCCCTATGATAGTCGCGCTGTTATCAGAAAAAAATGAAATTCAAGATAGAGATGGTTTTTGTGAAACTTCAAAAATAGTTGAAGAAATGCAAATACTTGGTTACATCCCTGAACAAACTGAGAATGCATTAAGACGCTCGACAAACAAAAAACTTATCGAAACATCTCAACGATTTACATTTGAAGAAGATGAAACAGGATTAATCGGTGAGATGCCAAACAAATTTAGAACGACCTCAATCGGGCAATACCATTTAAAACGCTGGATTAGCGACTTCGCGTATCTTGACGCAATGTTATTTGACACTCCTATATTCAACCCAGAAATAGTTAATGGCATGCGTACTTCTTGCGAGTCTTTTAATATCGAAGATAGATTTAATCGGACCGTCGCATTCAAAACCTACCTGACTTCCGCCTGGAATAAACTCATAAACAAACCTAGTTATTTCGATATGATCGAATCTTTAAAAACGGGCGATGCTTCATTTGAGAGCGTCAAACGGGTTGTTGATGCTAATCATAAATAGAGAACCAAGGTTGAGCGCAATGCTCTCCCCGCCCCGCCTGCCCGCTTAAGGGGTCGCTTTTAATGCAGATGCATTAGCGGCCTCAGGGCTCGTCAGTGCTGGCGCTGGTGGGGGATTCAGTGTCGGTAAAACGCATGTAAAACCATGCACCTTATGAATGCATGGCTTCTTTACGGGAAAATAGCGGGATTTTCGGGAGTTTTTAAGCGGACTACTGCACGGCCAGTTCTGCATGGCGGCGGGTGTAATTCAGGCTCTGTGCTGGCGCGAATTTTTCACGGCTATCATCACGCGAGGCCGCGTCAGGCCTGAATCCGATGACCGTTAAAATGTCATTATCCTGCACCGAATAATTAATTTTTTCACCTGCGGCCAGCCAGATCTGCAGCGCCTCACGCAGATAGTCGAGTGAGTGCTGCATGGCGCAGCGCTGAACGGCGGAATGTTGCCCGGAATAATTCATCAGCTCGGGGGCGAGGGCGGCGGCCAGGTCCGCGCCGTGCGCCTGCATAAAATCATTTAATCGGTCGCGGATGCTGATGCGCTGCACCTCCTCATGCGAGCGGATATAACGCCCGGCAGCCTGGTTAATTTCCCACTTTTTCACGTCGATAATCTCGCGCAGCGTTTGCAGGCTCCGACCGCTGTGGCCGCTACCGGCAAGCTGTTCGCGGTATGCCTGTTCGGCCTGTGTCAGTTCTTCCCTGCGTTGCAGCCAGGCGGATTTATTTGTCTGACAGGCCTCAAAGGCTTTCTGTAGCGTCAGTGTGGTCACGTAAGTTTCTCCTGATGTCTGGTCGTGCTTACGCACCGGCACGGTTAACGGTGTCTGCCGGTTCGGACGCAGGAATGACCGGCTCTGTCGGCGGCGAACAGATAATCCCGTCAACGGATTCAAGCGTGCGGAAAGTTGCCGAGCACTCGATATTCACGCACTGGTGATAGCGCTGTTTAACGTTCTCTGACAGATAGCCGGTCTGTTACTTTAACTACCAACATAATGATTTACGAGATGTGTATAATGGTCGAATATTTCATCTGTTTTTCGAGAGGTAGGAAATGGATTACTTTCAGACTAGTGGGTTATTAATAAATATATTAACAATGTTAGTTGCCGTTGGCTCATCATGTATTAGTTACCTTGTTTACAAAGAGAGCACCTACCCAGACGTCATTGTTTACCTTGAACAAAACAATGAAGTCAAAACTGTTTTAAATATTGTAATTAAGAATATAGGTAAAAGTGCTGCAAAAGATGTAAGCTTCAGTTTTAATGAAAATACCTTTAAGAATTCACTGCCTAATGGTGAGCATAGTGCGTTAACGAAAGGTGCATTAGTTTCAGGCATACCATTCCTTGCACCTGGTTCAGGCAGGATATTGAGGCTTGGAAATTTCGCTGATTCGAAGAAGATTTTAGGTGACCACAAAATTAGAGTAACTACAACTTTCCGTAAAGCTAATAGCAAGAACCCTTTCGCAAAAAATATTACTAATGAAAGTTATATTGAATTGTTATCGTTGGCTAGGGTGGATGCCTCAGATAACAGTAATGAGAAAAAGATTGCTGAAAATCTAGCCAGAATTGAAAAAGCTTTGCTTAATATCAAAACACAACACTAATTCATCTGCGCCAGGATAGTCTTTCTTACCTGCAATTTATATTTTCTGCCATGAAGGGTGAACAATCTACTGTTCACCCTTCACCGTATATTCACCATGTATCGCTATGAAATTATTGATAAAAAACAAGAGGTGAACAGTTGAATGCAAAAAAACTATTTTTTGATGTGTTCCATTCAAAGAACAGGTTTGCTTAACCACAGGAAACAATGCAACAAATCGCCATTGGTATACGTTTAGGTATACCAATGAAAGTTGAATTGATAAATTACCAATAAAAACATCAATAAAAACATAAAGTTGATTAGTTCATTCAGACTCCGCCAGCCCAAAATTCTCCATCGGTGATTACCAGAATCATCCGATGAAGTTCTAAGAGCCCGCACGGCGCAAGCCCTGCGGGCTTTTTTGTACCTTGAATTTGTCCCGCGAAGTCCGAAGAGAACTCATTAAATCCGAACCTTTTAGGCACCTCATTAAGCTTTATTGTTTTGGAGGTGCCTAAAACTATGGAAACCCGGCAATGCCAAGACAAACCAAACCTCTCTCAGTTAAAGAAATCGAATCAGCCAAACCCAAAGAAGCGGGCTACGTTCTCTATGATGGTGGTGATGGTGTAAATATCGCATACAGGCAGGTCACGTTTTTAGATAGCGAACCTTACTCTTGACACCTGAACCTGGCTTTAGCATGGGATTGTAGTAACTAAACTGCGACAGCCAATCCTGGGATTTAGATCGCTGGTACTTTTACTCCGGCCGTGTAAGCGACCGGAGTACAGGTTTAAGCCCTGTCAGAATACGCTTTCAGCATCGCAAGAACCGCCCAACGAGCCGCATCATCTGCGATATTCTCAGGCAGAGCATCAGCTCGCAGATTGATATAAGCGTCAACAGCCATTCTGATGGCGATGCTGACGGAGTCACGATCGTGCGTTGCCAGCGTGGAAGTCAGCAGGCCATCAGGGTCAATGCCGTGGAATTCAATGCGGCGAACCCCACGTTGCGGAAGATTGGCACGACGGTACAGCATTGGCCCCAGCACCTGCTCGCGGAAGAATGACAGCATACCAATCGCTTCGAAGAGTTCGCCCCTTCCCAACTTAACCACTGCATAATGCAGCCAGATCCAGGCTCGGGACTCAAACCACTCCGGCGTCATGTCAGGCCAGTGAGCACTAAATTTTGCCAGTTGTCGCTGCAGAGCAGTGTTATCACGGGTAAATAACACTGCTGGCTCCTCAACGCGTTGAGTGAGCATTTCCAGAGTGACGAATTTCAGATCGACATGAAGTAGTTCTGGGCCATACAGGCATATTAGCAGGCGAGGCTCTCCGACATGTTCCCCGGTAAAAGCATGGAGCAGATGGCCTAATGTTCCGGCAAGTTCCCTACGCTGCGTCATGATTTCGTCATAGTGGAGAGTGTCTACGACAACGACAAAATCGAGATCGGAGTATTTATCAAACCCGCCATGAACAATCGAGCCGCCAGCGAGAAGGGAGTGAATTCGCGAATCAGACTGAAATTTAAGTTTGAGTTGCTCTGCAAAACTTCTGTGTAAATCGGGTAATGTACTCAGCATACTTTTTCCTGTTCACAAAAAATACAAAGCATTTCAGAATATCGAGTTGTTTATATTCAGGCCAGATATTTTTGCAGGAACAGTAATATCCCTGTAGAGATGGCATCCTTTTCGGCTGATCCCACAATCACCACAGCGGTTATCGGCGGAGGTCGCTACTATGCTTAGATTCAGCTTATGACATCAGCCGATAGTGCGACTGCACCAGACCCGACGGGAAGCTGCGGCTGGATAATAGCGTCAAATCGATATCATGGGGCAGTACTCCGAACAGCGGTTTTCCCGAACCGAGCAGGACAGGAACGGTAGTGATAACGATATCGGCGACCAAACCTTCGCGCAGGAACGACTGTATTAACTGCCCGCCATCGATATATACCCTGTGCACGTTTTTCTCCTTCAGGTGAGCAAGAGCCTCCCCTGGCGTGAAGCATGAAAACTGCACCTTACCCTTCAGCGCTTCGGGCACGGGAGTATCAGTTAGCTGCCGGGAAAGCACCAGCACGGGTCGGTCATAAGGCCATTCGTCAAAAGTCAGCACCTTCTCATAGCTGCCTCGCCCCATAATGATCCAATCTTTGTCCGCGATGAACGCGGCATAGCCGTGATCTTCTGTCGGGTCATCGCGCTTCAACAGCCAGTCGATATCGCCATCCTGTCGGGCGATATAACCATCAAGACTGACCGCGATGAAAACATGTGTGGTGACCATCAAAAGCTCCGTATTCAGGTTGCATATATCTCGTTGAGTTTAGCAATGTTAGCGATATTGATATGCACCGATAAAGCCACATCACCAGGTTAGCAACGTCCGCTCCAGGCATGAAGCAAAGCTGAGTGAGGAGAAAAGCCGATGTACCTGTTTTCTACTATTTAAGCCAGCCGATCGGCTGGCTTAAAATCTCCCCAAATTAAATCCAAATATCGTTTTCTGCGGTGCGTTCCCCACCTTCATGCCCGGTATTCCTGACACCACAGGGTTCTATCATCATCATTTTTACCGTCGTCTCAGCTGACGTTTTATGCTCAACACCTTTAGGTACAACAAACATTTCTCCTGGCTTGACAAGGACATACCCGTCACGAAAATCAATACGCAAAACCCCCTCAACTACGATAAAGGATTCGTCGGTTTCCGGATGTGAGTGCCAGATAAAGTCGCCCGCTATTTTCACGATTTTGAATTGGTAGTCGTTCATCTGCGCGATGACTTTTGGCTGCCAGTGAGTATCGAAGAGAGAGAACTTCTGTTCCAGATTTACAGGTGAGTACATGATGACATTCCTTAATGGCTAAGAAACGCCGAGGATAAATAATATTGCGGTACCGGTATTGAACGATCGTGCAACTCAGGGACGGCGTTTTTGAATAAATGTTTGCCAACGACCCGGTGAAATGCCATATGCTTTTATAAACTGGCGTGTCATATGACTTTGATCTGAAAACCCTGCCGCCAACGCAGACTCCGCAAGTGACAGGCCTAACTGAATCAGATGTCGACAGTATGCGAGACGGCGCATTGTTACGTAGCGATAAGGACTCGTTCCGAAAAGAGTTCGAAAATCCCGGCTCAGGCTCCAGCGATCTTTACCACAGACGGAGGACAACGTATCCAGCGTGATGTTCTGGCTGAATTCAGATTGTATATATTCGCGAGCGCGCTCGACAGACTGATAGTCCACAAGGCATCGACGAAATCGCTGCCCTGACACGACTGCCAGAGTCTGGGCAAGATCGTAAAGGGCATCCTCTTCTTCAAGCGTATCAATAGAATCTTCTGGCGCTTTTAAAAGCGGCCCGGTAGCGGCAAATAACCGGGGATCAGATGAGATCCCGCTGTGAATAAATGGTAACGGTTTGCCGCCTAAAATTTTCTGAATTAAAGCGGGCTCGATATAAAACATCCGATACTGAAATCCCTCGAGCGTTCCTGCCTCTCCATCATGAATTTCATCCGGGTGTAAGACCATCGTCCCACCAGGTAAACTATGTTGTTTACTGCCACGATAACTGAAACGTTGCACACCAGACAATGTCCTGCCGATCGCATATGTATCGTGCCGATGAGGTTCATAACCATGCCCGCTGAAATACGCCTCCAGGCGCTCTATTTTTCCTGGCGTGTGTGCAAGCTTGACCCAGTCTTTATTCTTTTGTGCATTCGGCATCAATAACATCTGTTTCATAATTGTAGGAGAATCCACACCATAAACGTTTAGGATGCAGTTTTGAAAGAAGTATGATGAAAGTGCGTAAAGGTTCTTCTTCGAAATCTTTCAGGAAGGGGCATCTCAAACCCAGGGTAATCCTTGTAATCTTAGGTTACGGCTTTTTTTCCGGTGGAAAAATGCCTGCCATAGCAACCATAATCAGCAGTTGCATAAAGCAATACAATGATGGAGCCCCAATACTTAACAACCGTTTCTGGTACTCAGCAGACGACTAGCAGGATCACTTAGGACGTTATAAGCAAAGAGCGAACATAGTTTTCATCTCTACTGTTTATAGTGACGCTGACTGGATGCAGGATATCGCAGGAGGGATGCTTCAGGGCGTATTGGACGTCGCACCAGTTCTCCTCCGCAGTTCGGGCACAGGCCACTAAGCCGTTGGGTCACGCAATCAATGCAAAATGTGCATTCGAATGAACAGATGTATGCCTCTTTCGATTCAGGGGGCAGATCTTTATCACAGTATTCACAATTAGGACGGAGTTCAAGCATGGTGGTCTCTTATTGTTAAGGGGCATCATTAGATATACCAAAGGCCAACTACCTGTAGCGCCTTCGGCTAAAGATGACGTTATTGTTTCTCGCATGTATCAAATGAGCATGGTCTACAGGCGGGAAAAATCAAGAGAGTGAATTACCCGACAGAAACGCTCACTTCTGGAAACCGTTGCGAAGACGTGATTTCTAGAGCAATCTATCTTAATCGAGAAAATATCAAATCTTTGCTTGGTGCAAGTAAAAGCAGTGGGTGCGTCACTATCAATTACCCAGCAGGCCAAGACATTGATACTTTCATTGAGAGTTACAGCGACAGGCTGGATGATGAATTCAAAAGCCGATATGGATATGATTTTTCGCCTGGATTGTGGGAAACGACTACCTACGAATTCCTGAAGACGGTACGCAGACTAGCACTTACCTGGCCGATTCGTTAAAGCCATAAAACAATAAAACGGACACTCCCTCACGGAAGTGTCCGTTTTGTCTTTCATACGTCAGCTGCGGGTTACGCGCCTACCGGCACATCGTGCGCGGTGTTTTTCAGCGCCGGTCCGGTGTACTTCTCGATCTGCAGCTGCGACATCTGGCCACAGTTCCCCTGCGCCAGGCTGGAGGAGCCGACGTCAAAGGTCAGACAGTTGACGTTACCGTTTTTACACAGCGATCCCGGCTGTGACGGATCGGCCGGATCAAACCATGCCCCTTCGCTGATGCGCACCACACCTTCGCGAACGTTATCGGTAATCACCGCTCCGACCAGGATCTGCCCGCGATCGTTAAAGGCGCGAACCAGATCGCCTTCGCTGATGCCGCGCTCGCTCGCATCTTTCGGATGGATCCAGATGGCTTCGCGATCGGCTACCGCGTATTTCTTGCGCAGCGGCGTATTATCGAGCTGAGAGTGCAGACGGTTAATCGGGTGACCGGTATTGAGCGACAGCGGATATTTCTCGGCTTCCGGCCCGCGATACCACTCGTGCGGCGGCATCCAGGTTGGAATCGCTTTACAGTCCTCGTAGCCCATTTTGGCGATGGCGTCAGAGTAGATCTCGATTTTCCCTGACGGCGTTCCCAGCGGGTTGAGCAGCGGGTTCTCGCGGAAATCGGCGAAACGCACCCACTGGGTGTTCTCTTGCGGGATCGGGAAGCGAATGTAGTTGTTGGAAGCCCAGAACATATCAAACGGCGGCAGCGCCACGCGGGCGTTGCGCGCCTGGGCTTTCATCTCGTCATACATACCCTTCAACCACAGCATCTCATCTTTGCCTTCGGTAAAGGCCTCATGCACCCCAAGGATCTCGGAAATCCCCGCAAAGACATCAAAGTCGTTTTTCGCTTCGTTCTGCGGCGGTACGCACTGGCGCAGCGGGAAGACATAAAGCTGCGAATAGTCACCGCCCATGTCCATGTCGTTGCGCTCGTAGGTGGTGGTCACCGGCAGTACGATGTCGGCATGTTTCGCCGTCGCCGTCCAGTACGGTTCGTTCACCACCACGGTTTCCGGATGCTGCCAGGCTTTCACCAGGTTGTTGGTATCCTGATGCTGGTGGAAGGTGTTACCGCCCGCCACGTACACCATTTTAATATCCGGATAGGTGACCTTTGTCCCGTTATAGTCGATGGTCTTGCCTGGGTTCGCCAGCGCATCGGCGATGCGCGCCACCGGGAACGGCGTAATATCTTTCGCCGCCGGCGACGTTGGGCTACCGGCGGAGATCCCCGCCAGAATACCGCCGCGCGCGGTTGGGCTACCGCCGGAAGAGTAGTGATAGCTAAAGCCGAAACCGCCGCCGGGCAGGCCAATCTGCCCCAGCATCGCCGCCAGCGTCACCATCATCCAGTGGGCCTGTTCGCCATGATGCTGACGCTGGATGCCCCAGCCGCCCATGATCATGGTGCGATGCTTCGCCATATCTCGCGCCAGCTGCTTGATGGTCTCAGCATCAACGCCGCTGATATCCGCAGCCCAGTTGGCATCCTTGACGACGCCATCTTCTTTACCGTTCAGGTAGGCTTCAAATTTATCGAACCCTACGGTGTAGGTTTTCAGGAAATCAGGGTTATGCAGATTTTCAGCCAGCAGCGTATGGGCCACCCCCGCCATCAGCGCACAGTCGGTGTAGCTGCGCGGGGCGATCCACTCGGCGCCTAACTCACGCGCGCTGTCGCTGCGCACCGGGTCGATACAAATCATCCGGGTGCCCTTTTTCTTCAGCGCTTCAAAGCCCGTCTGGCCGACGTGGTCCGGCAGGTTCCAGCTGTTTTTCAGCGTGATCATTGGGTTACAACCGATCATCACCACCAGCTCGCTGTTATCAATCACGTTTGGCCACGCGGTCTGCTGTTCGTAAACCTCAACGGAACCGACCACGTGCGGCATAATCACCTGCGCCGCGCCGGTGGAGTAGTCACCGGAATAGCCGACAAAGCCGCCCGCCAGGTTCATCATGCGCTGCAGCAGCGTTCTTGGGTTGTGGAACATCCCGACGCTTTTCCAGCCGTAAGAACCGGCATAAATAGATGATGGGCCATGCTCTTTTTGCAGACGGCTGATTTCACCCGCCACCAGATGCAGGGCTTTATCCCAGCTGACGCGGACCCACTCATCGCGGCCGCGCAGCTCTGGCTTACCGTTTTTCGCCCCGCCTTCTAACCAGCTTTTACGTACCATCGGATATTTAATCCGGTTTTCGGCGTGAACCTGATACGGCGCCATAGTAATCAGTTCGTTAGGATACGGATCGTCTTTGATCGGGCGAACGTCCACCATTTTGCCGTCGCGGACGATGGCTTCAAACGCGCCCCAGTGGGCGCCGGTGAGAATCCCGCTTTCCGCCTGGCGCAATGCGATAAACTGCGGCATCGCCTGGCTGATGGCCTCCGCCAACGCCGAACGAGGCCACAGCCCCGCCAGCAGCGGCGCCGCCATCAGGGCGCTGGCGCCAGCCAGAAAACGGCGACGCGTCAGATTCATACCGGGTTCCTGGCTCTGATCCGCCATGTCATAATCGTTATTCTTTTTCATCATGGCTCCTTATTGTTTGTCCTGATTGGCCGCTGCTGGCATGTCGCTCGCATGTTTTTGTACGTACTGGGTCAGGAGACGAACCTGTTCCTGAGTCAGTGAAGTACGGCCGGACATACCTTTAACCACCCCAATCCACTGGTTGGCGTTAAAGCGATTCAACTCGGTCAGGCCATGACAGCCGGTACAGTTGTTAGCCATTAATTCAGAAGCGTAACTCCAGATTTTTTGTTGATCGCCAATCAGATTTTTCGCCGGCAGCCAGACCTGCAGATCGACTTCATGCCAGACCTGTTTGGTTTCTTCATCGGTAACGGAGCCAGAGACTTTTAACGCTTTGCGAGCTTCTTCGCCCAGCAGCGCGCTCATAATGCGTTTGCCGCGCGCGGCGTAGAAAGCTTCGGTGACGCCATCCTGTTGCCAGCCATGAACATCCGCCAGCACCATGTCGCCTTCACGTTTCACCACTTTCACTTCAGTGGAGGCCATCAGGTTACCGTCGTTATGGTCGCCTGCTTTCTCGCTCAGCCAGAACGGCTGGGTCTGAATGGTGTAAAGGGTGGTCGCGGTCGCCGGGGTTTTCGCCGCCGCGTTAGCAAGCTCGCTGGCCCCTGCCGCCGCCAGGCCGCTCATGTTCGGCAGAATATGCGCCACGCCTTTATGGCAGTCGATACAGGTTTCGCCCTCTTTGATCGCGACCGGGTGCTGCTTACGGGCTTCAGGGGTTTGCGCCAGAATATCCATCGCTTTATAGTCGTGGCAGGAACGGCAGGTCGCCGAATCGCTCTTCTTCAACCCATCCCAGACGCTCTGGGCCATCGCCAGTTTATGCGCCTCGTATTTTTCCGGGGTGTCGATTTTGCCGGTCATTTCACCCCAGACATCTTTCAGGGCGCCAATTTTGGTCAGCATATAATCGATCGGCTGATGAGGAACGTGGCAATCGGCGCACTCGGCGCGAATACCTTTATCGTTCTGGAAATGCACGCTGCCCTGATATTCCGCCAGAGGCTGCTGCATGGTATGACATGACACACAAAATTCGGTATCGCTGGTTTTATGCATAATAGTCGCGGTACCAGCCAGCAATACCACGCCAATAATGATCCCAACCAGCAAGGCGATAAATATAATTTTTCGCCTACCAGAGCGTTCCAGTGAAAGTTTACTCATCTTATTATTTAACCCTTTTCCTAAATGAAAGACGCAAAAGTCCCTGCCAGATGGCAATCGTTATATAAATAAATCTATAACGATTGCACTCACCTTCTAATCCAACTAAATTTTTGGAAATTTTCGGAGCCAGGATAATCAGCCGGGGATGATTATCCTGTGATTTCAGAGCGATAACCCATTGCAAATCCAATATGCCTTCGAGCAATACTCACGTTATTTTAATTATTGCAGTGTAGCGGCTTGTTCTTTTTTAGCCCGGTCAATACTACGAATGATTATTTCTCGCTGAGCATCATCCGCCGGTAACAGTTGCAGCATCAGCTGCCACGCCGCGATCGCTTTGTCATACTGCTGGTGCTCAAAGGCGTTAAACGCCGCGAGGCTAAGCACCCGCACATCGTTATGGTTATTCTTCAGCAACGTATCGAGCAGTTGCTGGGCTTCACGGCTATCGTTGGGATCCGTAGAGTGAAGTAACGCTTCGGTATATCCCAGCTGCGCATCGGCGTTGCCTGGCGCCAGCTGTCGCGCCTTATCAAACGCCTGTAACGCGGCGCCTGGATTATTGAGCACCAGTTGCAGCCTGCCGAGCATCGTCCAGCTCAGCTGGTCGGCCGGGTATTGCTGCAGGCGGGTGCGTAGCCCCAGCGCCAGTCGAAACAGCTCTTCTTCCGATAACGGTTTACCCTGTGGATCCATCACCCGCTGCATCAACTGCGGCGTTTGCTGGACAACTTGCTGCCACTCAACCACGCGGGTCATGTAACTCGTTCGGATAAAAACCCCTACGCATAAAGAGGTTAGTATAATAACCCCAAGAATATACACCCAATAACTACTATTTTTGTGATTCGTTTCGGCAGATTCGGGCAAATCTTCCAATAAATTCAAGCGTAAATCGTCAACCAGCTGCTGTTGCTGCGCCGCATTCACCGCTGAAAGATCCTCATCAAGCTCCTGTAGGCGCGCCCGATAAATCATATGGTTCATGGTATTGCGGTCAACGCGCTGCCTGCCGCTCCACGGAATAAACAGCAGCGCCGCGGTTCCCAGCAGTAACACCAACATGATGAGCAAAGCGACAATCATTTCAGGGTCCTTTTATTGTCATCAAGCAGCGCCTTTAAGCGTTCCTGTTCCTGCGCGCTCAGCTCGCTGATGCGTTCAGCCCGTGAGCGACGGCTTAAACGGAAAATCACCAGCGCGCCGCCCACAACGAAACAAGCCGGCAGCAGCCAGAGGATAATCGTCGCGGGGGTCACCGGCGGTTCGTAGGTCACGAAGTTGCCGTAGCGCGCCACCATGTAATCGGTGATTTGCTGATTGCTTTGTCCCTGCTCCATCAATTGCCAGACCTTTTTGCGCATGTCGGCGGCAATCATCGAGTTCGAATCGGCAATACTGTTGTTCTGGCATTTCGGGCAGCGCAACTGTTCGGTCAACTGGCGGAACTGCTGCTCCTGGGCCTCATCTTTAAATGGATAGGTATCAATCGCCGCCAGCGCCTGAAACGAGAACAGCGCCGTCAGTAAAGTGATGAGCAGATATTTCACGCGCCCCCCTGCTGGCTGTATTTATTCCACAGCGGCAGAATCTCCTGCTGCCAGACCCGCTCGTTCACATCGCCGGCATGGCGGTAGCGGATAATGCCTTTGCCGTCGATGAGGAAAGTTTCCGGCGCGCCATACACGCCAAGATCCAGCCCCAGCATACCGTCGCCGTCAAACACTCCCAGCGCATACGGGTTGCCCAATTCGTGCAGCCAGTTCACCGCTTTCTGGCGATCGTCTTTATAGTTGATGCCAACGATGCGAATGCCCTGCGCCGCCAGAGAGCGCAAATACTGATGCTCCGCCCGACAGGTGGGGCACCAGGTGGCCCAGACGTTAATCAGCACCGGTTTACCATTGATAATGTTAGAGGGATCCAGCATGACATCCGGTTTTTCCAGTGACGCCAGGCGGAAATCCGGCAGAGGTTTACCCACCAGCGCAGATTCAAGCACGGTAGGATCGTCGCCGTCGCTATTGCGCATCAGTTGCCACATCAGCGCCGCCGCCAGAATCAGGAAGATAGCCAGCGGTAAATATAAGACTTTGCGGTTCATCACGCGTTCTCCGGCAGTGATTTACGTAAGCGGTAACGTGGGTCCAGGATGCACAGCACGCCGCCAAACGCCATTAACATCCCACCGAACCAGATCCAGCGAACAAAAGGTTTATAGTACAAGCGCACCGCCCAGCTACCGTCGGCCAGCTCTTCACCCAGCGCAGCGTACAGGTCGCGCGCCAGCCCGCCGTCGATGGCGGCTTCGGTCATCTCCATCCGGCTGCTGCTGTAAATGCGTTTCTCCGCCCGCAGCGTACTCACGTGACGGCCATTCTGCGAAACTTCGATCACCCCTTCACCGCCAAAGTAGTTCGGCCCGGTGATATCCCGCACGTCACGGAACACAAAGTGATACTGGTGGATATCGACGCTATCGCCCGGCTTCATTCGCACGTCGCGTTCGATGCTGTAATTCTGACTGAAGGCGATGCCAATGACGGTGACCACCAGCCCCACATGGCCGGCGACCATTCCCCAGTGGCTGCGTCCGAGGCGGGTCAGCCCGCGCCAGAAGGGGTGGCGGTCGGTGGCGCGCTCCACCACTTCCATCACGGTAAGCACGAATGCCCACAGCGACATCAGCAGGCCAACTACGGTCATGGCTTTAATACGATCCTGCATCAGCCACGGCAGTGCGATGGCCAGTACGACGGCAACCACCGCGGCAATCAGCAGCCGCTTACGCAGCTTGTGGAATTCATCGCGACGCCAGCGCACCAGCGGCCCGATCCCAAGCAGCAACGAGAACGGGATCATCAGCGCAATAAAGAGGGAATTAAAGAACGGCTCGCCGATAGAAATGCTGCCTAGCCCCAGTAGCTTGTGTATCAGCGGCAGCAGCGTCCCCAGCAGTACCACCAGCATGGCGGCAATCAGCAGCACATTGTTGCCCAGCAACAGCGACTCGCGCGACCACAGTTCGTGACGCACCCGGGAACGTACCTTGCCGCCTTTGATGGCGAATAACAGCAGCGAACCGCCGATAGTGATCACCAACAGCGCCAGAATAAACATGCCGCGCGTAGGATCGGAAGCGAAGGAGTGTACGGAAATCAGTACCCCGGAACGCACCAGGAAAGTGCCCAGCAGGCACAGCGAGAACGCCAGAATCGCCAGCAGTACGGTCCAGGATTTAAAGCTGCCGCGCTTTTCGGTGACCGATAGCGAGTGAATCAGCGCCGTTCCCGCCAGCCACGGCATCAGGGAGGCGTTTTCTACCGGATCCCAGAACCACCAGCCGCCCCAGCCGAGCTCATAATAGGCCCACGCCGACCCCAGCACGATACCGACCGTCAGAAAGCTCCACGCCGCCAGCGTCCACGGGCGTGACCAGCGCGCCCACGCGCTATCAAGGCGCCCGGTCATCAGCGACGCAATGGCGAAAGCGAAGGCCACGGAGAAGCCCACATAGCCCATGTACAGCATCGGCGGGTGGAAGATCAGCCCGATATCCTGCAGCATCGGGTTCAGATCGCGCCCCTCGATGGGGAAATCAGGTAGCGTGCGCACGAACGGATTTGAGGTCAGCAGGATGAACGCCAGGAAGCAGAAGGAGATCATCCCCATTACCGCCAGCACCCGCGAAGAGGCTTCCAGCGGAATATTACGGCTCAGGGCCGCGACCGCGCAGGTCCAGCCGCTCATCAGCAATACCCACAGCAGCAACGATCCCTCGTGGGCCCCCCAAGTCGCCGCTACGCGATACCACACCGGCAGCAGCGTATTCGAGTTACTGACGACATACAGAACGGTGAAGTCATTCACCACAAAGGCATACACCAGAATGAGAAACGCCCCGAGGATGGCGGCAAACATCGCTACCGACAGCGGCTTCGCCAGCGCCATCATCCGCGCATCCTGCCGCATCGCGCCCCAGGAGGGAAATAGCGCCAGCAGGCAGGAAATGCCCAGCGCCAGGCACAGCAGGAAGAGGCCGATTTCGGGGATCATTGCGCGGCTCCCTGTGGCTTTTCAGCCGGATGATGATTCTCTTCCATCGCTTCTTTCACTTCCGGAGGGGTGTAATTTTCATCGTGTTTCGCCAGCACTTCTTTCGCGCGGATATGCGTCCCGTCCTGCAGCGTCCCCTGGGCTACGACCCCCTGCCCTTCGCGGAACAACGCCGGCAGGATCCCGGTATAGCTCACCTCGACGACGCCGCGGGCATCATAGAGTTTGAAGGTCACATCGAGGGTTTTATCGTCACGCTTCACGCTGCCGGGCATCACCATGCCGCCGATACGTAGACGCTGCCCCGGCTCTGGCTTCTGGCCATTTTCCCGTTTGCCGTATATCACTTCGCCTGGGGTATAGAAGAGATCGATATTGGAGCTTAATGCATACATCACCAGACCAACGGTCAGCGCCAGCCCCCCAATCACTCCGCAGGCGAGCCAGAGACGTACTTTACGCCGAGGATTCACAACGCATCTCCCTTCATAGTGCTTTGCTTACGCGCCGCCGATACCCGCCGCTCGCGCGCCATCTGCCGGCGTACATCCGCCAGCAACGCCCGGCGCTGCCAGCGGGTATGGATGAACAAAATCAGCAGCGCGATGACCGTCACTGCAACCGCCAGCCAGACATAAAAGGCGTAGCCGCCCATCTGCCAGAAATCGCTCCAGGAGTGAAAAGCGCTGGTCATGAGTTCTCCTCGCGCTTACTAGCGCCAGCCAGCGCCACGACCCACGGACGGCGGCGCTCCTGTAACAGAATTAAATTACGCATACGCATTAATGTCAGAGTAATAAAGAGGAATAAGAAACCGAAAATGGTTAAACGCAACGGCATGCGCATCGACGGGTCGATGGTTTTCTGCATATTGGTCGAGCCCTGATGCAGGGTGTTCCACCATTCCACGGAATAATGAATAATCGGCAGGTTGACCACCCCGACCAGCACCAGTATCCCGGCGGCGCGCCCGGCCAGCCGGCGATCGTCAAAAGCGTGATACAGGCCAATCACCCCGACGTATAAAAACAGCAGGACCAGTTCGGAAGTCAGACGCGCATCCCACACCCACCAGGTTCCCCACATCGGTTTTCCCCACGCGGAACCGGTCACCAGCGCAATAAAGGTGTAAACCGCGCCTGGCAGCGCCATCGCAATCACCGCTTTATCCGCCATTTTCATCTGCCAGACCAGGCCGACAAAAGCGGTCACGGCCATTGAGCCGTAAATCCCCATCGACCACATCGCCGCCGGAACGTGCAGATACATGATGCGATAGCTTTCACCCTGTTGATAATCTGCCGGGGCGTAGACAAATCCCCAGACGCAGCCCACCACCAGAAACAGCGCGCTGAGGATAGCCATCAGCGGAATGCATCGTCCGCATACGCTATACAGGCGCTCTGGAATGGCGAGTTGATGTAACACTTTCCACATTTTTTTTGCCTCATTGCCCCGAGGGAACGGGAATTATTGCACGCTAATTCTGAGTGCCGCCGCGGTAGCAAACGGACTTAAGGTGGCGCTTCCCGCCAGAAAGGCGCCAAGAATGGCCATATAGCCGTCAACCGGCAACTGCATCTGCGCCGCGCCCACGGCGGCGGTGGCGAAAATCAGTAACGGAATCATCAGCGGCAGCACCAGCAGGCTCAGCAATACGCCGCCGCGCCGCAGACCGACAGTCAGCCCCACGCCGATGGCGCCAATAAAGCTCAGCGTTGGCGTGCCCATCAATAGCGTCAGGGCCAGCACCTGCCACTCCGCCGTCGAAAGTCCAAATAACATGGCGATCAGCGGAGAGATTATCAGCAGCGGCAGCCCGGAGACCACCCAATGCGCCGCGATCTTTGCCAGCACCACCAGCGACAGCGGCACCGGCATCAGCATCATTTGCTGCAGCGAGCCATCCAGCCAGTCATCGCGAAACAGCCGGTCCATTGCCAGCAGCGAAGAGAGGAGCGCAGCCACCCACACAATGCCCGGCGCAATCTGCCGGAGCAGCTGCGGTTCGGGGCCGATACTGAGGGGGAACAGGGTGATAATAATCAGGAAAAACCACAGCGGGTTGATAATTTCGGCGTAATTGCGAAAGGCGAGGCGCAGGTCGCGCCAGAATATCTGCTTGATCATGCCGCGACCGCCTCATCGTCACTCAGCATAATCGTGCGTAAAGGAACGCAGAGCGGGCGCAGGGGTTGATGGGTGGTCAGGATGACCGCACCGCCCTGGCCGACGTGCTGCTCCAGCCGGGTGGTCAGCGTTTGTACGCCAGCCGCATCGAGCGCGGTGAAGGGTTCATCTAAAATCCAGAACGTCGCGCGGCTGAGCCATAATCTCGCCAGCGCCACGCGGCGCTGTTGCCCGGCAGAGAGTTGCGCTACCGGAACATCTTCAAAGCCCACCAGCTCAACCTGCGCCAGCGCCTGCCAACGCGCCTCAATGGTCGCCTCAGGATGGTAAAAGCGCAGATTTTCGTCCGCCGTTAGCGCCCCTTTAACCCCCACCTGATGACCGAGCCACAAGAGCTGCGCGTGCCAGCTATCGCGAGTACGCCGCAGCGGTTTGCCCTGCCAGAGAATTTCCCCTTCTTCTGGCGTCGATAACCCGGTCAGGAGGTGTAATAACGAGGTTTTTCCCGCGCCGTTGGGGCCTGAAATTTGAATAATCTCGCCGGGTTGTACCGCAAACGATAGGTGGGTAAAAAGGGTTCGTTCATCCCGCAGGCAGGCGATATTTTTTATTTCCAACATCAGAAAGCAGGTCCAGTCCGGGGGTCAGCGCATTCAAGTGCCTTATTATAACGAAAGAAAACAATCTGTTTTGCTGAATATATTAAAAATTTTGAACCGGCGCTAAACAGGTAAAAATGCTAAAAACTCATAATCGAACGTGCCAGTAGCGGTTGCATTTTCACCACTACCGGCATTCCCTTCTTTAGCGATGCAAACGTAAGGTACTGGCAATAGAGGATATCGCCGCAATAGCGCAGGCGAGGCCAAACACATAAACGGCAAACTGTGCGCCGCCTGGGCCGGTTAAGCCCTTCAACAGCGCAATGACCATAGCCACCAGCGCCGCACCGATGGACAGCCCAGTCGTCCTGGCGGTGGATAATACCCCGGAGGCCGTTGCCGTGCGATTTGCTGAGACATTAGCAAACATCTCCTTATTGTTTGGCGGCAGGAATAAGCCATACCCCACCCCGCAAACGGCGGTCCGCCACAGAAAATCATTCACCGTCGCAGCGCCCGGCAACAGTGCCAGCGAGCCTAAGCCAAGACAAAAGATAACCACCCCGACAGTTGAAATCTGCGTCGGATTAAAACGGTTTGACAAGCTTCCCGCCAGCGGGGCGCAGATTGCGACCGCCACCGGCCACGGCGTAAAGATAAAAGCCGATTCCAGTACTGAGTAATGGTAGGTATGTTGCAATACAAACGGTAAACCGACCAATGCCATTCCCTGGGCGATGAACAAAGAGCTGGACGAGATCACCGCCAGGGTATATTGGCGTGAGCGAAATATATCAAGCGGCAATAGTGGATGCTTCGCTCGCGTCTGGGCGATAAAAAAGAAGGCAAATAACGCCACTGATGCCACCGCGCAGTAGATAAGCGTTCGGCCCTCCCAGCGGCCAATTTGATCGACCGCCACCACCATCAAGCCTAATGCCGCCGCTGAACTCACGGCCCCGGCCCAATCAAAGCCCTGCTCCTTTTCGTTATCCTCCCCTAATGAAATCAAGGAGAAAACAATCGCAGCGCCGCCAGGCAGGATATTGATATAGAAAAGCCACGGCCAGGAGAGCGACGAGATGATAAATCCGCCCAGCGCCGGACCGATTGCCGTGCCAACCGCGAAGGCCAGCGCATTCAGCCCGAAAATCGTTCCTAGCGCGCGGGGTGGGAAAATAACCCGGTACAAGCCCAGCCCCACGCTTATCATGACCGCATAGCTTACCCCTTGCAGTATGCGCATGGTAACCAGTACGCCAAAGGTCGGCGCAAGGCTACAGCCCAGCGAAGAGAGCGTAAATAACACCATTCCCGCCGTATAAAAACGCTTCTCACCTATTCTGCTGCCCAGCGACGCGCAAATCAGCATCGTCGCCGCGCTGGCTACCTGATAGCCGTTGGTGATCCAGATACCGGACGCCGAATCGACCCGTAACGCACTGGCAATGGTGGGCAATGCGACATTGACAATGGAACTATCCAGCGCCGCCATCAGCACGCCGATTAGTATGGCCGCGGCGGCTAAATAGCGCCTCGGCGCCTCAAAACCTTGATCAAGTGAACAACTACTTACCAGCGACATATCCGCAGGTCCTTATCAAAACAGATCAAATGGTTTTATTGTTATGAATGTCGCCAGAGGGAAAAACCAGAGAATAAAATCGAGATTATTAGCGAAAAAATCGATGGCCGTTCGTCACCGCGATAATCATCGCTATATTCGTCAATAATTAAAAATCTGATGACAAAGTAGTCACCAAAATTTATAAATATGCTGGCGGATAGAAAATAACGCTCATATAAGGTTTAAGATGAAGCTTAATGAACTTCTGGCGTTCGTTACTGTTGTGGAAACGGGGAATATCACCCTGGCGGCAGAACGTCTGAATCGAGTGCAATCCAGTATTTCCCATCGGATACGCAGCCTGGAAAGTAGCCTGGATGCCACGCTATTAGACAGGAAGAACGAGGGGTGTATCCCAACCGAGCAGGGAAAGATATTGTATGAATATGCCCTCAAAATGCTTAACCTGGCGGATGATTGCAAACACAACATTACCCTTTCAAAAAAACGCCGATTAACGATTAAAATCGGCATCATTGAATGTTTGCCGCCCTATGTTATCAGCGCATTGATTGATTCAGGCCATGACTTAGGCTGGGATATTGATGTTTCAATCGGCAATACCAGCAGTTTACTTAATGCTTTCGATAGACACGAATATGATGCGGTCATTATTGGCGCGGGCTTCTCCTCCCCACAGCATACGCGCGCTATGTTGCTCACTAGTGAGTTAGTGATTATCACCGCGAAAGATCATCCAGCCATCACCGCGACCTCCGCTCTGGATGACAATGTCTTTTTATTGAGTAGTAAAAAATGCGCAACTTCAATGCGCAATCTGGATATGTTATTCCGTGAAGGCAACATTACTCCCAGGCGCGTCGTGGAGTGCGGCTCTTACCCGGTGCTGTTCTCAAATATCGCCGATGGCAAAGGGGTCTCGCTGGTGCTGCGTTGCTCAATCAGCGATGAGATCCAGCAAAAAATCAAAATCCATCCATTAACAGGCGAGTTTAATGATTTCGGAATTGAGCTGCTCTGCCGCCCTGAGGGCGCCCATTTCGATTTGCAGCAGTTGAACCTCATGGTGGCATCCGTATTTCAGGATCCACGGCTGCGTGAGACTGGCTATTAATTCCGTCCGCCGGGATAATTTGATAGCCGGACGAGCATTTTTTAATCCTGGCGAAACCTGCTGTATCAAAATGCATCCCGGCAACCAGTATCTGTTCAGCGCAGACCTTTTCAAGAAGGCGAATGCGCGTCTCCTGCGCCAAAAGCGGGTCGAAGTCGAAGGCTATCGTGACCTCGGGGTCTAATAACTGAATATGGGGAAAATGCACAATATCCCCCCACACTAATACGCGTTCTATGCTTCCAGAGAGGAGATACCCCGTATGACCTGGCGTATGTCCTTTCAATGCCAGGGCACTGATACCAGCAAACACCTCGCCTTCATCAATCAGCCGTAAACGATGCTGATATTGTTTAAACACGCTGCGCGCGAACATAACATTACCTTTAACGCGTTCACTGGCCGTAACCAAATTACGGTCATCTTCGAGATAACTGAATTCATCTTGAGGTATTATCAATTCAGCACGAGGAAATACCGCGTCTTGCTGCGAATTAATTAAGCCACCGATGTGATCGGGATGCGCATGGGTCAACAGTACGGCGTCAATATCCTCTGGTTTGACGCCAAGTTTAGCCAGATTATTGATCAGTTGGCCTCCCCACCCCTTAACGCCGCCAGCGCCGCTATCGATCAGGATATTCATCCCGGCTTGTTGTACCAGAAAGGTGTTTATGTTGACCGTATTCGGTTGTGCGATACGGGCGTTAGCCTGGATGTTTCTGCACCCATCTTCATCAATTTTGGTTAACAGGCCAAAACCTACCTGCAAATAGCCATCGCTTACGGCAGTAACGCGCATTTCGCCGAGGACTATACCGGGAAAAGTAGTATTCATCGTTTACTCATCAGTATCAGTGTAATCGCCAAAAACAGCCTCCATTATTAGAGGCTCTCACCGCTATGCTCTAACGGATAATTTCGATATCACCATCGATATTGTTGATTGCCGCTGACCGAAGCCCCCTTCCCCCACCTGCTACGCTTACTACTCCATTCCATAAAAAAGGTTCAACCATGAATATTGATTTATCGGGGAAAGTCGCGCTGGTGACGGCATCCACGGCCGGTATCGGTTATGCCATTGCCAAAGGGATGGCGGCCAGCGGCGCGGAAGTGATTATCAACGGCCGCAGCGAACATAGCGTTAATGCGGCGATGGCACGGCTGCAACAGGAGGTGCCGGGATTCCGGCCCTATCCCGCGGTGGCCGATCTCAGTGACGCCGCGGGCGTCAGCCAACTGCTGCAGGCGGTGAATGAAGTCGATATCCTGGTGAATAACGCCGGTATTTACGGCCCGCAGGATTTTTACGCCACCGATGACGCCACCTGGGAAAACTACTGGCAAACCAACGTGATGTCCGGCGTTCGCCTGTCACGCGCGCTGTTGCCCGCCATGGTGCGTAAAGGCTGGGGTCGGGTGGTCTTTATCTCCTCCGAATCGGCACGCAATATTCCCGCCGACATGATCCACTACGGCGTAACCAAAACCGCGCAACTGTCGCTGGCGCGCGGACTGGCGAAATACGTCGCCGGCAGCGGCGTCACCGTAAACAGCGTGCTGCCCGGCCCAACCCTTTCTGACGGTTTTGCCGAAATGATGAAAGATGAGGTCACGCGAACCGGCAAGCCGCTGGAACAACTGGCGACAGAGTTTGTTATGGCGCAGCGCCCCGCTTCGGTTATTCAGCGCGCGGCCTCGGTGGACGAGGTGGCCAATATGGTGGTCTACGTCTGTTCGCCGCAGGCATCCGCCACCTCCGGCGCCGCGCTGCGGGTCGATGGCGGCGTAGTCGATGATATTGTCTGAATTACCCCGCTAAGCAAGGGGAGCAAAGCTCCCCTTTCTCACCTGCAGTTGCGCTATTTAGCGCTAAATAGCTCAAAAGGTTTAAAACACGCCGCGATGTCGCACAAAGTGAACAGGAAGTCACATTCACGATATTTATCATTGCTGTTTTGAACATAAATAGTGGTGTTAATGTCTGTCATCAGAAGCTTACTTTTCTTTCTCGGCGCAGCGGCGGCTTCCGCCATCGCGGTACTTTGTCTATGGATGGATATCCGGGTGTTTGGCAACGATATCCCGGAGATTTCGCTCACCGAGGTAGTGCAGGAGGGCGTGCTGGCGATAATCGTGCTGATGCACTTCCTGCTGGCGAAAAAATATGAGCTCCTACGCTACTGTAATATCCTCGTTGGCGGCTTCTTCCTGGCGATGCTGATCCGCGAACTGGATGCGCTTTTTGATCTTATTACTCACGGTAGCTGGGTGTGGTTCGCGCTGGCAACGACGATAGCCGCGCTAATCGCTCCGCTGCGCCACGCTCGTCAAACGCTGTCGCAACTCGCGCAATACACCCGCACGCCTTACTACGGCATGATGATAAGCGGCCTGCTGGCGATTCTGGTCTTCTCACGGCTGTTCGGCATGCATGGCTTATGGTATGCCGTACTCGATGAGAACTACGCGCGGGTGGTGAAAAACACCGTTGAAGAGGGTAGCGAGTCGTTCGGCTACATGCTTTGCCTGACCGCCTCGATTGGCTACTACTGCTACTTCCGCTATCAGGCGCGGCAGAAAAGCTAATCCACTGCGCCGCCAGAATGTCGCATTCTGGCGGCAGCGCGAATCATGAATTACCCCTGAATTTTCCACTTCCGCTTGAGCACATTTTTGTCCTGGCTATCCAGCCAGTGGTTCACTTTCTCAAGCAGCGCCGGATTATCCTTATTCATCATATAGACCTTATAGCTGGCGGTGCCGGGGAACGGCGTCTCATTCGCCACACAGAACACGCCGGGCTCCTTGCTCTGGTAGTAATCCCCTTCTATCAGGTCGGTCACCATCATATCGGCCGTTTTTTGCCGCAGCGCCTGCAGATTATCGACATTGTTCTGCACGCGGATGATCTGCGCATGCTTGATATGCTCATCAACGAAACTTTGGTTGGTACCGCCGGGGTTCACAATCACCTTCACATTCGGCTGGTCGATTTTTTCAAGGCTGCCGAGCGCTGGCGCGGCGCTGCAGTTCGCCAGGGCGATTTTACCATTGGCCACCACCGGATGGCTCAGGGAGAAATCTTTTGCCCGTGCCGCCGTCTCCGTTACACCTCCCATAGCGATATCAAACTTATCGGCTTTTAAATCAGTCGATAACGTTGGCCAGCTGGTGATAATAAACGTCACCTTCACTCCCAGCGTTTTCCCCAGATCGTGCGCCATATCGACGTCGTAGCCGATAAGTTCGCCGGCGCCGTTATGAAAGGCCAACGGCGCGTAGTCCCCCGGCACGCCGACTTTTAACTCGCCGCTTTGTTGAATTGACTGCATATCGCGCGCCTGGCCCGCCAGTGTGGCCAGAGAGAGCGTCAGGGCAAGCACCACCTTCACTTTCATTTCATGATCCTTTTTTATTCATCAGTTTTTGGTTATCACTCTGTCTGTCTCTGACGGCAAGCAAAATTATCTCTCTACCGCTCCGGCTTATAACCACTTTGTTAACAATATGTTTTTATTTTGTGATGCACAACCAGGATTCATTGCACCTTATTTGTGCAATGAATAACCAAATCCTACGCTCAGGATCCGCTCACCTCCCAACAGATTAGCGATATTGTGGGAAATACTATTTCCCGCAATAGCTGGCACACATCGTGCTTTGTTAATTGAGTATCAGAATTCTGTTAAATGAGAGCGAACTATCATTAAGGGCAGAGATGAACGATAGCAACGGCTTGTTTCACATTATTGAATCCACTTTCAGCCAGCTCACGCCGAGCGAAAAGCGTATTGGCAGCTGGCTGTTAAGCCATCGGGAGCATATCCCGTTTGAGACCGCCGACAGCATTGCGCAGGCCACCGGCACCAGCGGGATAACCGTAGGCCGCTATCTGCGCAAGCTGGGCTATCGCAATCTCGATGACGTGAAGCACAGCCTGAAGGAGCCCGCTTCAACACCCTACCGCCAGTGGGGAGTGATCGACCGGCTTGACTCCTGGTCACAGCAGCAGGCGCAGCCGGATCGCGCCAGCCTGTCGTTGCAGATGGAGCTGGATGCCATTCGCTATGTCTATCAACTGGCGCAGGAACCGACCTTCGCCCGCGTCAGTCAACGCATCGCCGAGGCCGACGCGGTTATCATCATTGGCATTCAGTCGACCCGCGGCATCGCCAACACGTTCTTCAGCCATCTGGAATACCTGCGCCCGCGCGTGACCTACGCCGACGGCAGCTCCGGTAGTTGGCTGGAATCATTGAATTCTGAATACCAGCGCCCCTATGTGGTGCTGACCGATACCCGCGCTTACTCCGTCGCCGCGCGCCAGTTTTGCCGGGTCGCCTGCGAACGCGGGGTTGCCACCGCGCTGGTCACCGATATCTGGTGTCCGTGGGCGCGCGACTATCCGGTTGATTTACTACAGGTAAAAACCGATACCGGCCACTTCTGGGATTCGCTGGCGCCGATCGGTTGCCTTTTTAATCTGCTGCTCTCCGCGGTGGTGGAACGGCTGGGGCCGAGCCTCTCCAGCCGCCTTGCCGCGAACCGCGCGCTGCAGCAGGAATTTGGTCAGTTTGAACGTTAAGGAAATTTTCGATGAGCCATCTTTCCCTGGTGGATATCGCCGCGCGTTTTCCCACGCTGCCTGTCGACCTGAAATACGCCACCGCCGATAACATTACCGGCCAACCGATTTACCGCGAAGCCCGCTGCCTGCTGCACCCCGACGCGGCCGTCGCGCTGGAGAAATCTATCGCCATCGCCGCGCTGGCGGGCTATCGCCTGCTGGTACTTGACGCCTATCGTCCACAGCGCGCCCAGCAACTGCTGTGGAATGCCTGCCCGAACCAGGATTATGTCGTACCGGCCAATATCGGCTCCAACCACAGCCGCGGCACCGCCATCGACGTAACGCTACTCGATGAACACAACAACCTACTCGACATGGGCACCGCCTTTGACGAAATGGACGATCGCTCGCATCCCTACCACCCGGCGGTAGCGCAGGAGGCCCAGCGCAATCGCCTGTTGCTGAACGCCATTATGTTCGGCGGCGGCTTTAAAGGTATTACCACGGAATGGTGGCACTTCGAACTACCGGACGCGGCCGGTTATCCGCTACTCGATGATGTTTTCGCCTGTTTCTCCCCCGCTCAGATTGACGGAGTTTCACCATGAACATGACTCGCCCAGCATCCGTAGGTTTTCGCCCGTTACTGTTAGCCGCCGCGCTCTGCGCCGCCATCCCTTCCGCCTTTGCCGCGGTGCCGAAAGATATGCTGGTGATCGGCAAAGCCGCCGACCCGCAAACGCTCGACCCGGCCGTCACCATCGATAACAACGACTGGACGGTGACCTATCCGGCCTACCAGCGGCTGGTCAAATACAAAACCGATAATGGCAAAGGTTCAACCGATGTCGAAGGCGATCTCGCCGAAAACTGGCAGGCCTCCGACGACGGCAAAACCTGGACCTTCACTCTGCGCAAAGGCGCGCAGTTTGCCGACGGCTCGCCGGTGACGGCAGAGGCGGTCAAACTCTCTTTTGAACGCCTGATGCGCATTAAACAGGGGCCATCGGAGGCGTTTCCCAGCGGGCTGAAGGTGGATGTCGTCGATCCGGCCACCGTACGTTTCACGCTGCCGGAATCTTTCGCGCCGTTCCTGCATACCCTCGCCAATGACGGCGCCTCCATCATTAACCCGGCGGTGCTGAAAGCCAACGCCGCCGATGACGCCCGCGCCTATCTGGCCGAGCACACCGCAGGCTCCGGCGCGTATAGCCTGCAGCGCTGGCAGAAAGGCCAACAGTTGGTGCTGGTACCCAACCCGCACTTCAGCGGCAACAAGCCGGCCTTTAAGCGCGTCACGGTGAAAATCATCGGCGAAAGCGCCGCTCGCCGTCTGCAGTTGACCAAGGGCGACCTGGATATCGCCGACGCCCTGCCGGTCGATCAGTTTGCGGCATTGAAGAAAGAGGACAAGGTGACGGTCTACGACTATCCGGCGCTGCGCGTCACCTATCTGTATCTCAACAACAGCAAAGCGCCAATGAACCAGGCGGATCTGCGCCGCGCGGTGTCGTGGGCAACGGACTATAAAGGCATGGTCGACGGCATTCTCGGCGGTAACGGTAAGCAGATGCGCGGGCCGATCCCCGATGGCATGTGGGGTTACGACGCCAGCGCCATGCAGTATTCATTAGATCTCGACAAAGCCAAAGCGGCGCTGGACAAGGTAGCGGATAAGCCGAAAACGCTGACGTTCCTCTACTCTGATAACGATCCGAACTGGGAGCCGATTGCGCTCTCCACTCAGGCCAACCTGCAGGCGCTGGGTATCCAGGTCAAGCTGGAGAAACTGGCCAACGCCACCATGCGCGAGCGCGTGGGTAAAGGTGATTACGACATCGCTATCGGTAACTGGAGCCCGGATTTCGCCGACCCCTATATGTTTATGAACTACTGGTTCGAGTCGGACAAAAAAGGGCTGCCGGGAAACCGCGCGTTCTACGATAACCCACAGGTTGATGCGTTGTTGAAACAGGCGGTTGCCACCACCGATCAGGCGGCGCGGACCAAAGATTATCAGCAGGCGCAAAAAACCGTCATTGATGACGCCGCCTACGTCTACCTGTTCCAGAAGAACTATCAGGTCGCCATGAACAAGGAGGTGAAAGGCTTCGTTTTCAACCCGATGCTTGAGCAGATTTACAATATCGCCGACATGCACAAGTAGCGGGCCGTCTCTCCATCTTGTCGGGTCGGGCCGTCACAGGCCCGGCCGAGGAGCGTCATCATGAGTTTCTGGGGTTTAATACGACAGCGCTGTTGGGGGCTGATATTAGTCGTCGCCGGCGTCTGCGTGATTACCTTTATTATTTCGCACCTGATTCCCGGCGACCCGGCGCGGCTGCTGGCGGGCGATCGCGCCAGCGATGAAATCGTCCGCCATATTCGCCAGCAGCTGGGGCTGGATTTACCGCTCTGGCAGCAGTTTGCCCGCTACGTTGACGCCCTGCTCCACGGCGATCTCGGCACCTCGATTCGCACCGGCCGCCCGGTACTGGAAGATTTAAAAACCTTCTTCCCGGCGACGCTGGAACTGGCCTTTTGCGCGCTGCTGATTGCCCTACTGGTCGGCATCCCGCTCGGCGTGCTGTCGGCGGTTTACCGCAATCGCTGGACCGATCACCTGGTGCGCCTGATGGCGCTGACCGGCATCTCGACTCCGGCATTCTGGCTCGGTCTCGGGGTAATCGTCTTGTTTTACGGCAAGCTCGATTGGCTACCCGGCAGCGGCAGGCTCGATGACTGGTTCGATCCGCCCACCCGCGTCAGCGGTTTTTATCTGCTGGATTCACTGCTGGAAGGCAATATTGAAGTCTTCTTCAATGCCCTGCAGCACCTCATTTTGCCGGCGGCCACCCTTGCCTTCGTTCATCTTGGCATCGTCGCCAGGCAGATCCGCTCGGCAATGCTCGAGCAGCTCAATGAGGATTACATTCGGACCGCGTTAGCCAGCGGCCTGCCGAAATTCACCATTGTGGTGCGCTATGCGCTACCCAACGCGCTGATTCCCTCCATCACCGTGCTCGGGCTGGCGCTGGGCGATCTGCTGTACGGCGCGGTGCTCACTGAAACGGTTTTCGCCTGGCCTGGAATGGGCGCTTACGTGGTGTCTTCGATTCAGGCGCTCGATTTCCCCGCCGTGATGGGCTTCGCCATCGTGGTCTCCTTTGCTTACGTACTGGTCAACCTGGTAGTCGACGTGCTCTATTTATGGATCGACCCGCGCATGGGTCGGGGAGAAAGCTAAGTGATGATGACTCAGGAACAACCGCTTCCACAGCCAAAGGCTGAAAAAAGCGGCCACTGGAAGCGTCGTTGGTGGTTGATCCGCCAGAGCCCGCTAACGCTGATTGGCGCAGCGATCATGCTGATCATGCTGTTTTTAATGATCTTCTCGCCGTGGCTGACGCCGCACGATCCTAACGCTATCAACCTTGCCGCGCGTCTGCAGGCGCCGTCGTTCGATCACTGGTTTGGTACCGACGAGGTTGGCCGCGATCTGTTCAGCCGCGTACTGATCGGCAGCCAGCAGTCGGTGGCCGCCGGGCTGGCGGTGGTATTGATCGCCGGGATCAGCGGCTCGCTGCTGGGCTGTCTCTCCGGGGTGCTTGGCGGGCGCAGCGACGCGCTGATTATGCGTCTGATGGACATTATGCTGTCGATTCCGTCGCTGGTGTTGACCATGGCGCTGGCGGCGGCGTTAGGCCCGAGCCTGTTCAACGCGATGCTGGCGATCGCCATCGTGCGTATTCCATTTTACGTGCGCCTGGCGCGCGGCCAGACGCTGGTGGTTCGTCAGCATACTTTCGTCGAGGCCTCGGTGACGTTTGGCGCCTCGCGCTGGCATCTGATCAGTTGGCATATTCTGCGTAACGCCCTGCCGCCGCTGGTGGTGCAGGCCTCGCTGGATATCGGCAGCGCGATTCTGATGGCCGCCACGCTCGGTTTTATTGGCCTCGGCGCCCAGCAGCCCACCGCGGAATGGGGCGCGATGGTCGCTAACGGCCGCAACTACGTGCTCGATCAGTGGTGGTACTGCGCCTTCCCCGGCGCGGCGATCCTGATCACCGCCGTCGGCTTTAACCTGTTTGGCGATGGCATCCAGGATCTACTGGATCCCAAAGCCGGAGGGCGCAACTAATGGAAAATCGGGTCTTAACTATCGATAACGTTCGCCTGAGTTTCCCGGTCTATCAGGGCCAGGTCAACGTGCTGAATAATATCTCGCTGCACATCGATCGCGGTGAAATCGTCGGCGTGGTGGGCGAATCCGGCTCCGGCAAATCGGTGACCGCGATGCTGGCGATGCGCCTGCTTCCCGCCGGTAGCTATCATATTCATAGCGGCGCTATCACCCTGATGGGTCACGATATGCTCAACCTGACGGAAAAAACGCTACGCGATATTCGCGGCAGCAAGGTCGCGATGATTTTTCAGGAGCCGATGACCGCGCTTAACCCCACCCGACGCATCGGTAAGCAGATGGTAGACGTCATCCGCCAGCACCGTCCCATGTCGTTGCGTGAAGCACGCGCCCGCGCCGTCGAGCTGCTGGCGGATATGCAAATTGCCGATCCGCAAAGCGTGCTCAAGCGCTATCCCTTCGAACTCTCCGGCGGCATGCGCCAGCGGGTGATGATCGCTATCGCCTTCTCCTGCGAGCCCGACCTGCTGATTGCCGACGAACCGACCACCGCGCTGGACGTCACCGTGCAGCGTCAGGTACTGCGCCTGTTAAAGCAAAAGGCCCAGGCGACCGGCACGGCGGTGCTGTTTATCAGCCATGATATGGCAGTGGTCTCTCAGGTGTGCGATCGGCTGTACGTCATGTACGCCGGCGCGGTCATTGAAAGCGGCAACACCGGAGAAGTACTACAGCAGCCGCAGCATCCCTACTCTATTGGCCTGTTAAACAGCGCTCCTGATAAGGGAGAACCGCGCACGCCGCTACGTTCTATTCCCGGCACCGTGCCGAATCTGGCGCATCTTCCCGCCGGCTGCGCCTTCCGCGAACGCTGCTTCGCCGCGGGTGAAGCCTGCGGTATCACCCCCACGCTGCAGGCTCATGATAGCGCCGCCGATAGACAGGCTGCCTGCTGGTACCCGCAACGGGAGAACGCCCATGTCTGAGACGCTATTAACCCTCAATGATGTGCACCTGACCTTTGCCGCGCAGAAAAACTGGCGCGGGAAAGTCATCGAACGCGTCTATGCGCTAAATGGGCTGGATATGACGGCCAGGCGCGGCGAAACCTTAGGGATCGTTGGCGAATCCGGCTGTGGGAAAAGCACCCTGGCGAAGCTGCTGATGGGCATGTTAAAGCCCTCTTCCGGCCACTTAACCCGCGCGCCGGCGCGCGGCGAAAACCAGAGCGGACGCATGCAGATGGTGTTTCAGGATCCGCTCTCATCGCTGGACCCACGGCTACCAGTCTGGCGCACCATCACCGAACCAGTGTGGATCCAGTCGCGCATGCCTGAAAAGGCGCGTCGCGATCTCGCCGAGCAGCTGGCGCTACAGGTGGGGATCCGTAGCGAATATCTCGATCGGCTGCCGCACGCTTTTTCCGGCGGCCAGCGCCAGCGTATCGCCATCGCCCGCGCGCTCTCGTCGCAGCCGGAGATAATCGTGCTTGATGAGCCGACTTCGGCGCTGGACATCTCGGTGCAGGCGCAGATCCTCAATCTGCTGGTCGAACTGCAGCAGCGGCAAAATCTCACCTACGTGCTGATTTCGCATAACGTCTCGGTGATACGTCATATGAGCGATCGGGTGGCGGTGATGTATCTCGGGCAAATCGTTGAAATGGGCGAGGCACGGCAGGTGCTGGATAATCCTGCGCATCCTTATACCCGGCTATTGATGGAGTCGGTACCGCGCATCGGTTCGCCATTAGGCGAAGGCGTGCGCAATACCGAACTACCGGGCAACCGCCGGCTGCCGACGGGCTGCTACTTTCGGGAACGCTGTCCTTACGCCAGCCAGGGCTGCGAACGGCCGCAGCCGCTGGAGGCGCAAGCGAATGGCGCGCAGGTTCGCTGCTGGAAAGCACAAACAATAAGATGAGACCGGGCGCCGCCCGGTGCTACTGTTATCGGTTTGCAACGGTTTTGTGTACGGAAAACATGTGCTTTGTGTTAATTCAGAGCACATTGCGCTCCCGATATTTCTTCTGCGTTATGGCTCTCATGGTGCAGGGAGCGCACAGACCGTAGGCCGGATAAGGCGAAGCCGCCATCCGGCGCAAAAGCGGCGCCTTATCCGCGGATATTGCACGGCGGCGCTGCGCTTGCGCGGGCCTACAGATCCAGTGCAAGGGGTGGCCCAGTGCCATAGGTAGCCCGGGGAAGGCGATTACGCCGCCCCCGGGTTAGCCGTTATAAATGAATCAGAACAGCCCCAACGGCGCGGTGCCGTAGCTCACCAGCAGGTTTTTGGTCTGTTGATAGGCTTCCAGCGCCATTTTGTGGGTTTCTCGCCCGACGCCGGACTGCTTATAGCCGCCAAACGCGGCATGCGCCGGGTAAACGTGATAGCAGTTGGTCCACACTCGTCCGGCCTTGATGCCGCGCCCCATGCGGTACGCCAGGTTAGTATCCCGCGTCCACACCCCAGCCCCTAAACCAAACTGCGTCTGGTTCGCAATTGCCAGCGCCTCCGCCTCGTCCTTAAAGGTGGTCACGCCGATGACCGGGCCAAAGATCTCCTCCTGGAAGCTGCGCATCTCGTTGTGCCCTTTAATCAGCGTCGGCTGAATATAGAAGCCGCTATCCAGCTCGGCGGTAATGCTCGCCCGATCGCCGCCGGTGAGGATCTGCCCGCCTTCATCACGAGCGATCTTGATATATGACAGGATCTTATCGAACTGCTGGCGTGATGCCTGAGCGCCGATCATCGTTTCGGTATCAAACGGATCGCCGCGACGGATCTGCATCACTTTCGCCATTACCCGCTCCATAAACGGCTCGTAGATCGATTCGTGGATCAACGCGCGCGACGGACAAGTACAGACTTCTCCCTGATTGAAGAAGCCCAGTACCAGCCCTTCCACCGCCTTCTCGATAAACTCCTCCTCGCCATCCATTACGTCGGCAAAATAGATATTCGGCGATTTGCCGCCCAGCTCAACGGTGCAGGGAATAATATTCTCCGCCGCGCAGGCCATAATATGACGGCCTACCGGCGTCGAGCCGGTAAAGGCGATTTTAGCGATCCGCTTGCTGGTGGCCAGCGCTTCGCCGGCCTCTTTGCCAAAGCCCTGCACCACGTTCAACACCCCTGCCGGGAAGAGATCGCCGATAATTTCCATCAGCAAAGTAATACTCAGCGGCGTCTGCTCCGCCGGTTTTAAGACCACGCAGTTGCCTGCCGCCAGCGCGGGCGCCAGTTTCCATGCCGCCATCAGCAGCGGGAAGTTCCACGGAATAATTTGCCCAACCACGCCTAACGGTTCGTGGAAATGATAAGCCACGGTGGTGTCGTCAATTTCGGCGGTACTGCCTTCCTGCGCGCGCAGACAACCGGCGAAATAGCGGAAATGATCGACCGCCAGCGGCAGGTCGGCGTTCAGGGTTTCGCGGATTGGTTTGCCGTTATCCCAGCTCTCCGCTACCGCCAGATACTCCAGATTCTCCTGAATGCGGTCGGCGACCTGCAGCAGAAGATGAGAACGCTGCTGTACCGAGGTTCGCCCCCAGGCGTCCGCCGCCCGGTGTGCCGCATCAAGGGCCAAATCGATATCTTTGGCGTCGGAACGGGGAAACTGCGCAATGTTGCTCCCATCGACGGGAGAAGTATTCATGAAATATTCGCCGCTTAACGGCTCGACGAATTTACCGTCTATGAAGTTGCCGTAGGCCGATTTGAATGAAACCAAAGCGCCCGGTTTGCCAGGATGAACATAACGCATAGCAATCTCCTTCTGTAGGGTTAAGGCGCAGCGGCGTGGTGGTTTTTGCTATTGTCCGCTGCACGCTTTCTCCTGTAGCAGGGGTTATGCCAGGTTTGCGTACTTCACATAAAATTCATAATTTCCAAATAATTACATATATCCCTCTGCCGATTCGCGTCCTCTTTGTCGCACAGGATCCCGCTTCTGTGTTGCGAATCGCAACACCAAGAAAACCAAATTGCTACAATATTGCAACACAAACCAGCCAACCACGAGGTGCGCCGTGCAAGGAAATCCGTTCACTATCACCCCCGAGGCGCAGTCCAGCACGCTGCTGAGCGACTCCTGGCAACGCAGCCAGCGTTATGGCCTGCAGCCAACGAGCGACGAATTTCCGCGCCTGCGCGGTGGTGAACTGGCCGACGTGCTGGAAAGCAACCGCAGCCTACAACGGCTGGCGCAACCGGTGGCGACGCCGCTGGCGCAACGTGCCGCCGGGCTGCAATCGGTAGTGATTCTTTCCGATGCCAGCGGGCTGGTGCTCCAAACCTTCGGCAATAGCGCAGCGATGGAAAAAGCGCAAAGCTTCGCGCTGGAGCCAGGCAATATCTGGAGCGAAAGCGGTCGCGGCACCAACGCTATCGGTACCGCGCTGGCGATTGACGACAGCTGCGAAGTCGAAGGCCGCCAACACTATTTAACCCGTAATCAGGATTTGTATTGCGCGGCGGTTCCCCTACAAAGCCCCGATGGCCAGATTGCCGGGGCGCTGGATATTTCCGGCCCGGCGCATATCCCGCATCCCCACTCTCTGTCGTGGATAAAAGAGGCCGCCAAACAGATTGAATATCTGTGGGTGAAACAGAGTCTGCATCCGCAACAGTGGTTAATGAGCCTGCACTCGCGGGTACAGAAGCTCGATAGCGCCGAAGAGCTGCTGCTGGTTTTCTCCGATAACCTGCTGACCGCGGCCAATCGCCTGGCCATCCGCGAACTGGGCCTGCAGGCCGGACAGATAGGGCAAATGACCTTCCAGCAGTTGTTCCCCCGCCTGACGCAAACGGCGGTCAGCGTGCCGCTACCGATGACCTTCCAGCAGCGTGGCTACTACTACCGTCTGCGCGCGCCAACCCGCGCCAGCGTCGCCGTCCCCGCACAACCAGCACTTAACCTGCCGTTTTGTCCGTCCGGCGAAGGCGAGAAAATGGTCCGCCTGCTCAACGCCGGTATCGCGTTGTGTATCGAAGGCGAAACCGGCTGCGGCAAAGAGTTCCTCAGCCGTGAACTGCATGCGCATAGCCGCTGGCGCAGCGGTAAATTCGTCGCCATCAACTGCGCGGCCATTCCAGAATCGCTGATTGAATCGGAGCTTTTCGGCTATCAGGCGGGGGCCTTTACCGGCGCGAATAAAAACGGCTATATCGGCAAAATTCGCGAAGCCGATGGCGGGGTGCTGTTCCTCGATGAAATCGGCGATATGCCGCTGGCTCTGCAAACCCGTCTGCTGCGGGTATTGCAGGAGAAAGAGGTCATGCCGCTGGGTGGGAATCGCAGCGCGCCGGTGAACTTCGCCTTGATTTGCGCCACCCACCGTCATCTCGCGCAGCGCGTCGCCGAAGGCGCATTTCGCGAGGACCTGCTCTACCGCCTGCGCGAGTATGCTTTTACCATCCCGCCGCTACGCCAATGGCCTGAACTCAAGCAGTTTATTCCAGCGTTGTGGCGCTCGCTTGGCGCGGCAGAACGCCATATCACTCTCTCCGATGCGCTGATTCATCAACTGACATTATGTCGTTGGCCGGGTAACGTGCGTCAGTTGCAAAGCCTGCTCAAAGTCCTGTTGGCGCTGGCGGACGATGGCGAATGCCTGGGCGTCGCGGCGCTGCCGGAGGAGTATCAAAGCGCGCAGCAAACCAGCGCTCCGGGCGGGCTTCAACAACATGATGCAAAACTGATTGCCGATACGCTGGCCCGCTTTAACGGCAATGTGAGTAAAGCGGCGCAGGCGTTAGGCGTTGCGCGCAGCACGCTGTATCGACGGGCCGCGCGCGTACAAAGGAAGTGACTACGGCGTAAAGCGCGCTGGCAGCCAGGAGAAGAGACGGCGGCTCAGCGCTTCGCACAGCGCCACCAGCGTCTGCCCCAACCGATGCCAGACCACTTTTGCTACGCAGAGGCTCAGTGCTGAAATCAGCGCCGCGCCCAGCATATCCAGCGGGAAATGGACGCCGAGAAAAATACGCGCCCATGCTACCGGCAGCGCCGCCGCCAGCACCAGCAGCCCAATGCCGCGCAGGCGTAATGACAGCAGCGCGAAGGCGGCGCTGAACATTACGGTGCCGTGATCGCTTGGAAAAGAGTTATCCGCCGGGTGGCTTATCCAGGTATGGCCCAGCGGGATCATAAACGGCCGCGGATGGAACCACAGGGTTCCACAGGCAACCCCCAGCCCTAACGCTATCAAAATCGTCATGGCGCAAAACAGCGCCTGTCGATGCCCCTGACGACCGCCAAGGAACCATAACCCCAGTAATATCGCCGGCACAATGAGAATAAGCCAGCTGGCGGAGAATTGAGCCAGTAGCAATAGGCTGTCCGGCGTACCTGGCCCGGCATTCAGCGTAAGGAAGGCGTTCTGGTTAAACGTTTCTAACAGGTTCATGGCGAGTTCTCGTCACAGTCATCATGCTGTCATTATCGCCGGCATACCTTAAGCCCGGATTAACCTGACGCTGAAGAATCCTCCTGGTTTTCTCCACCGGCTAACTGCTGCGGCAGCCGCGCCAGCAGTTCATCTACCACCACGCGAATTTTCTGCGGCACCCATACCGCTTCCGGCCAGACGGCGCTGATCGCAAAACTGCCGCTGACGGGGGACGGCAATATTTGCTGGAGTTCTCCCCGCGCTATTTCGTCCGCCACCAGCCAATCCGGCAGCCAGGCGATTCCCAGCCCGCTTTTCGCCGCCGCGGCGATGGCGGCGAAATCATCCATCGCCAGTGCGGGCTGAGGGCGAAACGCGAACGCTGCTCCCTGCGTATCGCGTAAATGCCATTTCTGCATCTGCCCGGCGTAGAGATAACCAATAGTAAGATGCGCGTGCAGCTCTTCCGCCGTCTGCGGCGCTGGCCGATGTTGTAGATATAACGGCGATGCGCAGAGAATCATGCCGTGCTGGCCTAAACGCCGGGCCTTAAGAAAGCTGGAGTCGTTCAACGCGCCGATACGAATCGCCATATCGAACCCTTCTTCAAACAGATTGACCTGGCGGTCGCTAAACGACAGCTCGAGCTTAAGCTCCGGATAACGTTGACTAAGAGGAAACAAGAGCGGCGACACGCAGCGCTGACCAAACAGCACCGGCAGGCTGATTCGCAGCCGCCCTTGCACCAGGGTTTTTCCACGCTGAATTTCATTTTCCGCATCCCGCAGGTTATCCAGCGCCCGGCGGGATTGCAGATAAAAGACCTCGCCTTCTTCGGTCAATGCCTGCCGACGCGTGGTGCGCTGGAACAGCGCGACGCCGAGCCGCTGTTCCAGACGGGAAATCGTCTTGCCGACGGCGGATCGCGTCACGTTCAGCTTCTCCGCGGCTTGCGCAAAGTTGCCGCACTCGACGACGGCGACAAATACCGGGATCGCATTTAAATCACTGCGCATTGATTGGTTCCTGAATGGATACAATGATAAAAAATAATGTCACTACTGGAGAAAAAAAGACAGTGCTACCCTGCGGACCATCAACTTTATGAGGAGTCCGTCATGAGTAACGTTTTGATTTTAAAATCCAGCATCAACGGCCCGGTGTCGCTAACCAACCAGCTAATAGATGAATATATGCAGACCCGCCGCGAGGCTGGTCATCAGGATTCGGTCGTCGAACACGATCTGACCACCCTTGCCTTGCCGAAACTCGACGGCGCGCTGTTTGCCGCGCTGCGCGGCGCGCAAGACTCGCGCCCGGCGATTCAGCAAGGGGTTGCCCTATCTGATTCACTCATCGGCGAGTTAAAGGCCAGCGATCTGCTGGTGATCGGCGCGCCGATGTATAACCTCAACGTGCCAACCGATCTCAAAAACTGGTTCGATCTGGTGGCGCGGGCGCGGGAAACCTTCCGCTACACCGAGACCTGGCCTCAGGGACTAGTGGAAGGCGTGCGTGCGGTGGTCATTAGTTCGCGCGGCGGCGTCCATGACGGGCAACCCAGCGATGCGGTCACCCCTTACCTGCGCGCGGTGCTGGGATTGATGGGGATTAGCGACGTTGAATTTATCTATGCCGAAGGGATGGATATTCGCCCGCACGGCCGCGACGCGGGCATTGCCCACGCCCGCCAGCATATCGCCAGGGCCGCTCAGCAGGCGTGAGCTCCGTTCTTTATACGGCTGGTAAAGGGTCACCTTTTATTTTAGAATAATCTAAATTTAGAAAATACTAAAATAAAATGACCACAGCACAACAACTGCAGGCCAGCGCCGGGGAAGCCGCTGTCCTGCTGAAAGCGATGAGCAATCCCCACCGGCTACTGATTCTGTGCATGCTCTGCGAAGCCCCGCGTACAACCGCAGGCGAGCTGGCGCAAATCACCGGCCTGAGCCCTTCCGCCACCTCTCAGCACCTCGCACGAATGCGTGATGAAGGGCTAATCGGCTGCGAGCGCGATGCGCAGCGCCTGCGCTATTTCATTACTCACCCCGCCGTTCAGCAAGTCATCGCCACGCTGAAGACCATCTACTGCCCGTAAGGAGTCCTTATGACTATCGCTACCGTTACAGCTAACGAAGCCCAGGCGCTTATCGCCCAGGGGGCGCGGTTAATTGATATCCGCGCTGCCGACGAATACGCCCGCGAGCATATTCCGGCGGCGACACTGCTGCCATTAGAACAATTAACTCACGGCGTAGCGCTCAATACGCAACCGGGCGACACCATCATTTTTCACTGCCAGGCCGGCTCGCGCACGCAAAATAACGCCAGCCTTCTGGCCGCCGCCGCCGCGCCCGCGCAGGTTAAGCTGCTGGCTGGCGGTATTCAGGCGTGGCGGGCGGCGGGGTTGCCGATAGTCGAAGATAAATCCCAGCCGCTGCCGCTAATGCGCCAGGTGCAAATCGCCGCAGGCGCGCTGATTTTGCTGGGCGTGGTGCTGGGATACGCCGTCAACAGCGGCTTTTTCTTGCTGAGTGGTTTCGTTGGCGCGGGGCTCACTTTCGCTGGTCTCACCGGTTTCTGCGGCATGGCGCGCCTGCTGGCGATCATGCCGTGGAACCGGCGTTAAAACGCCTGCCAGATGAGTAGGGCGATGCCGCCGAAGAGCAGCCATTTGACGATGTAATAAACCGTTTTATTCCATTTTTTCAATCGCTTACCAATAATGCGGATTTGATAAATGTAACGGAAGCTGCGATTAATTCCGCCGGTGCGGTCGCCGACGTCGTTCGGCGCGGCGGCGGCGCTCATTAAATTTCGCCCCAGCCAGTGGTTCACCTTCTGCGCCCAGCGGTAACGCATGGGCCGTTCGATATCGCAAAAAAGAATCAGTCGATTCTCACCGCTGGTATTTTCCGCATAGTGAATATAGGTTTCGTCAAACAGCACACCTTCACCATCGCGCCAGCTGTAGCGTTCGCCGTCCACTTCAATAAAACAGCGGTCATCATTCGGCGTCACCAGCCCGAGATGAAAACGCAGCGACCCGGCGTAAGGATCGCGGTGACGAGGCAAACGGCTACCATCGGGTAGCGTGGCGAACATTGCCGCTTTAACCGAAGGAATCCCACGCAGCAGCTCGGTCGTTTTTGGACATAGCTGGCTGGCTGAGGGATGCGCGTCTTCATACCATTTCAGGTAAAAACGTTTCCAGCCGGTTTTAAAGAATGAGTTAAATCCGGCATCATTATATTTTTCCGCCGCTTTTATTTGCTCCAGACGCTGCAGGTTAATCCCCTCTTCACGAATAACCAACCAGTTCTTTTGTAATATCGCCAACTCTGGAAAAGTCTCCGGGCGTAGATACGGCGTATTTGGCACGCGAGAAAAAAGGTACATAAAGCCATTAAGCGGCGCGGTAAAAGTTGAATGATCGGAAAGCTGCCGCCAGAAACGATAGCGAACCTTTCCGCGATAATGGACGTAGAGCACAGCAATTATAATAATAAGTAAAATGATATACTTCATATTCGCTTATCTGACCATGTTCTGTTTTTAATCATTCCTCGCTGGCAGCGTTAGTTGCCTTCACCGCAGCGCCGTCAAAACCATTAACAAAGATAATACATCCACCACCACATTGTTTTAACAAAAAACAGCACGATCATTGAATCCGTCAGCGTCGTTGAGCTATCGTTTAGGTTCTTAGTTGTGACCAATGCACAGGAGAAACACCATGTTTGCAACAGGCGATCTGGTACAACCGCGCGTCGGCGGGCCAAAATTGAAGGTAGTGGAAGTGAATGGCGATAGTCTGGTCGTCGTTCAGGCAAGTAACGAGCAGGGTGAAAAGTTTACTCTGAAAGCGGTTGATGTTACGCCTTATATCGAAGAAGGCGATTTCGGCGTCTGCTAAGTAAAACGGTGGGGAATCCCACCGTTTTAACCTACGCTCGATTTAAATCAGGAAGCTCTCAAGCGATTTCCCTTGCGCGACGGCTAACGCGATCGGCTTCGGCATACGTCCCTGCCCGGTCCAGGTTTTTTCTGCGCCGGTATGGTCGGTATAACGATATTTAGCGGGACGCGGCTTACGCTTTTTACTGCTTTTCGCCGGGGCCATTTCATGCAGCACTAATTCATCAGGTGAAATACCATCAGCAACCATTAATTCCAGCCAGGTATTAATTTTCTCCTGATATTCTGCCTGCTGCTGTTGCGTCTTCTGCTGCTCAGCGCGTTTTTCTTCAGTGACGATCCTGAGCTTTTCCAGCATCTCTTCAAGCACGTCAGTGGAGAATTCACGCGCCATAGCACGCAGTGAGCGAATATTATTCAGTTTTTGTAACATAAAAGACATAAAGATCAAAAATCCCAAATCGAAAAAATAAAACAAGAATTACCCGGTCAGTTTAATAGATATGTATATTTATTTCCAGCCTTAGCTTATTCAAATAAATATGTACAGGATTACACCTATGAACGCGCTGAAATTTATTGGCGGGTAATAGCGAAATAGAACATAAATACAGCCTAGCGCAGATGAATAATGCATAGTGCGACATGATAATATTCATAATGTTATATTTATAGCCACTTCAGTGAGTTATAAAATCATCGCCCGCCGTGGGGAATGCCAATATCTTTACGACAATGAATTTAAATTCACATAATCAGAATAAAACCCATTATTTACATACAGCATCAAATGCTGATAAAAAGGCATTCATCCAGTAAATAACGCCAATAGTGACCAGTATCACATTACGTAATCAGGCGCCCGCCTTAACAACCTCCCTTCCCCTGTCATGCTTACTCGTCACCTTACAAAACAAAATCATATCTATTTGATATTAAACAACATAATCAAAAAAAGGAACAAAAGTAGCGCAAGCTGAGCAAAACGCCAGTTCACAGAGTGTTTTATCGACAAAAAGGCGATAAATAAAAATTTATAGCTAGTTGTCACTTACTACGCAGAGATATACTCTACACACATCAAAACAGGCAGCCCAAAACCGCTACACCATGCGCACTTTTCGGCGTTATTGACTTAATTTTTCGAGGAGCATACCGATGTTCTCTGCTCAATCCCGCTTGCGTCATGCGGTAGCAGACACCTTTGCAATGGTGGTCTACTGCACCGTTGTCAATATGATGATCGAAATTTTCCTCTCCGGAATGACCTTTGAGCAGTCGTTATCTTCACGCCTGGTCGCGATCCCGGTCAACATTATTATTGCGGTGCCTTATGGCTTCTATCGCGACTTCGCCATGCGTCAGGCGCGCCGAATCAGCACCTCGGGATGGATGAAAAACATTGCTGACGTCGTCGCATATGTGACTTTCCAGTCACCGGTGTATGTATTGATTCTGCTGTCGGTAGGCGCAGACTGGCATCAAATTGCCGCCGCGGTCAGTTCAAACATTCTGGTATCAATGATGATGGGCGCAGTGTACGGCTACTTTCTCGACTTCTGCCGTCGCCTGTTCCGCGTCAGCCCTTATCAGCAAGCTAAAGCCTGATCCTTGTCATTCAGCGACTGGCCGCTGCCAGTCGCCCGCTTTCAACCAACCCGCATTTGACTATTTAGCCGTGAGACATCTGCGGCTGAGCTTCGCCAAACAGCCCATTCAGAAAACGCTCAAGCGCCATCCGCGAACTAAAACCGTGGGGAATGCCGTAATGCTGCTGCGCATCCCCCGCCAAATAGAGCGGAAACTGTTCATAATGGTCGCAAGTTTTAATCTCGCTGGCAGGTTCAGCCAGTGAATTACTGCGCTCTTTGAGCGCCGGATGAATAACTAAAGCGGTACGCCCCATGCGCGCTTCGCGGTTCACATAAACATAATTATCGCCACGGCGATATCCATACGCTTTTTGCGTCACAACATCCATGGTGAAGCCGGCTTTTTCAAGAACACGCGCCACCTCATCGGGTCTTAAATACATACTGATTCCTCGTTATCTTTTACCGCACATTTACCTTACCTTATTCACGAATAGCAGCGCTTTCAGAAAATTCCATAAACTCCCGCAAAAGCATAATGCAAAATCATGTCCTACACTTAATAACTCGAATGGAACAAAGGGAGAAACCAATGGCTAACCGTGTGAACCGCAACGACATTGATGAAAGCGCCGAGGATATTCATAACGAAGTCAGCCAATTAGCGGATACGCTGGAAGAAGTGCTGAAATCATGGGGCAGCGATGCGAAAGATGAAGCTGAGAATGCGCGCAAAAAAGCGCAGTCGCTGCTCAAAGAGACGCGTGCCCGCCTGAACGGCAATACCCGCCTGCGCCAGGCGGCCTATGATACCGTTGAGCGCGCCCGGGATGCCGCCGGCTGCGCCGACAGCTACGTGCGCGATAAACCCTGGCAGAGCGTTGGCGCGGCCGCCGCCGTTGGGGTATTTATTGGCGTTTTGCTTAATTTGCGTCGATAATAGTATTGATAGACTACATGTGAAGATAACAAATACGCGTCTGACCCTGCGTCCCAATGGTACGCAGGGTTTTTTGTTATTCCACGCTGGCCAGCGCTTGCTTTAATTCGCCTACCACTTCACGCGCCATCACCGCCGACGTTATATTCGTAAAACTCATCAATAGCCCGCCCTCACCGCGGCTAAGCATGCGCCAATCGCTCAACGCCTGCACCGCCAGCCCGGCTCGTTGGCAGCGCCGGGCCTGCTCGCGATCGTCTCCCTTCACCGCCATCACCAGTTGGATCCCGCCGGACTGCGGTACCACCTGAAAACCCTGCGCCTGCAGCGCCGACTCCAGCCACTGCCTGCGCAACGCGTAGCTGGCGCGCATTTTTTTCAGATGGCGCCAGAAATGCCCCTCATTGATGAAGTCCGCTAACGTCTGCTGCCATAAGGTCGGTACATTACAGTGGCTCAATTCAGCCTGACGGCGAAACCGCGCCGCCAACGGCAACGGTACCACCAGCCACGCGACGCGCAGCGCGGGAAACATCGATTTACTAAATGACCCGGCGTACAGTACCCGCTGTGGCGCATCGAGGCTTTTCAGCGGCGGTAACGGTTTCCCCTGATAGCGAAATTCACTGTCGTAATCATCTTCAATAATCCAGCTATCGCGCTGCGCCGCCCACTGCAGTACCTGGCGGCGCCTCTCCAGCGATAAGGCCACGCCGAGCGGGCTTTGATGCGCTGGAGTCAACAGCGCAAAGCGCGCCTGCGGAGAGTGCGCCTGCGCCCAATCGATATCCATTCCCTGTTGGTCAACCGGTACAGGATCGATATTGACCCCCGCCGCGCTAACCACCGGCCGAATGAACGGATATCCCGGATCCTCCATCCACATATGCTGCCCCGGTTGCGCGAGGGTACGCAAAATTAGCGCCATCGAGGCCGCATAGTTGCCGCTAATCACAACCTGCTCCGGCTGGCACTCGATGCTGCGCGACAGACGTAAATAGTCGACAATCGCCTGACGGAGAACCGGTTCGCCGCAGGGATCGCCGGGCACGAGGTCGAAGCGCGATTGCGTCCGTAGCCGCCGCCCCATCACCCGCGCCCACACCCCGCGCGGGAAAAGATCCAGTGCCGGTAGCCCCATTTGAAAAGGCTGCGGCGCGGAGGATCCCTGGCCTGCCGTCGGGCGCTGAGCCGTGACCTGCCGCGGGCTTAGGCGCTCGCTGACAAACGTACCCGCCTGGCCGCGGCGCTCCAGCCAGCCCTGGGCCACCAGCTCGCCCCAGGCATTTTCAATCGTCGCCCGCGACACGCCAAGCTCCTGCGCATAAACCCGGCTCGCGGGCAGGCGGCTTCCCGGGGCCAGCTCGCCATTCTCAATCGCTGATTTCAGCTGTCGGGCGATACGCTGGTAGTGCGGCACTTTTTTGGCTTCCATCATGGTCTGCTTTTTTCATCACAATATGGCTATCTTATGCAGTCCATTATAGTGCTATTTTGCCCGGGTCTTAGAGAGGAGAACTGCAAGATGACCACATTACGTCAGCCGTACAGCGAACTGAGCCCGGAAATCTATAAGGGGTTGGTTCAGGCCAGCATAGCGCTGGAAAAAAGCGAATTGGGCAGCACGATGGTGGAGCTGGTCTATTTGCGGGTGTCGCAAATTAACGGCTGCGCTTTTTGCCTTGAGATGCATAGCAAAGCGTTACGCAAAGCCGGCGTTGCCCAGGACAAGCTGGATGCGCTGGCAGGCTGGCGCGTAAGCGCCCACTTCAGCGCCGCGGAACGCGCGGCCCTGGCATGGGCGGAATCGGTAACCGATATCGCAGCCAGCCACGCTGAAGATGAGGTGTACCTGCCTTTAGAAGAGCATTTTACCCCCCGCCAGATTAGCGATTTAACCTTCGCCATCAGCCTGATGAACGCCTTCAACCGACTTGCGGTCGCGATGCGGATGTAATTTTCGGGTATCGACTTCCCTCCCCCGCCAGGCTAGTCGGTGGGGGATAACTTATCGAAAAACTCTATATATTGCGTGGTTGAAGTTTTAAATAACTACATCTAGTATTTCCTGAACAGTAAGCCCATAACGTTCGGCACGATGTTTTACGCCGTCTTGTTATCTTAAATGGAAATACGAATCATGCGCATTATTATTTACACTCGAAATGACTGCGTGCAATGCCATGCCACCAAACGCGCGATGGAGAGCCGCGGTTTCGCCTTCGATATGGTCAACATCGACCAACACCCTGAAGCCATCGACATGCTGCGCGAGCAGGGATTCCAGCAATTACCGGTGGTGATGGCCGGGGAAACCCGCTGGTCCGGCTTCCGCCCGGATATGATTAATCGCCTGCGTCCCGCCGCGGTTACGGCCAGCCTATGAGCCTGATCGTCTACTTCTCCAGCAGCTCGGAAAATACGCATCGCTTTGTGCAGCGTCTGGCGCTGCCTGCCGTGCGCATCCCGCTCAACGAGCGCGAGCGAATTCAGGTAGACGAACCCTATATTCTCATCGTCCCCAGCTACGGCGGCGGCGGGACGGCAGGCGCCGTGCCGCGCCAGGCGATCCGCTTTTTAAACGACCCGCATAATCGCCGGCTGATTCGCGGCGTGATCGCCGCCGGTAACCGTAACTTCGGCGAGGCCTATGGCCGGGCGGGAGAGGTCATCGCGCAGAAATGCGGCGTGCCGTATCTGTATCGTTTTGAGCTGATGGGTACCCAGCAAGATGTCGACAACGTGCGTAAAGGAGTAAGCGAATTTTGGCAACGACAACCGCAGAACGTGTAACCGCCGGGGCGTCTGATTTCCACGCCCTCAATGCGATGCTGAATTTATACGACAGCAACGGCCGTATTCCCCTGGAAAAGGACCAACAGGCGGTCGAAGCATTTATCCATAATCACGTGCGCCCCAACAGCGTACCGTTCGCCGGGCTGGAGGAGAAACTGCAATGGCTGAGCGACGAAGGTTATTACGATCCGGCAGTGCTGGCCCGCTATGAGCGACGTTTCGTGCTGGCCCTCTTCGCCCACGCGCACCAACACGGTTTTCGCTTCCGTACTTTCCTCGGCGCGTGGAAGTTCTACACCAGCTATGCCTTACGTACTTTCGACGGCAAACGCTACCTGGAGCATTTCGCCGACCGCGCCTGCATGGTGGCGCTAACCCTGGCCCAGGGTGATGAAACCCTGGCGCGACAGCTGGCCGATGAGATCCTCGCCGGGCGCTTTCAGCCAGCGACGCCGACCTTCCTCAACGCCGGTAAACAGCAGCGCGGCGAGCTGGTCTCCTGTTTCCTGCTGCGTATCGAAGATAATATGGAGTCGATCGGTCGGGCGGTGAACTCCGCCCTGCAGCTGTCAAAACGCGGCGGCGGCGTGGCGTTCCTGCTCTCCAACCTGCGCGAAGCGGGCGCGCCGATTAAACGTATCGAAAACCAATCCTCCGGGGTGGTGCCGGTGATGAAAATGCTGGAAGACGCCTTCTCATACGCCAACCAGCTGGGAGCGCGTCAGGGAGCCGGCGCGGTTTACCTTCACGCCCATCACCCCGATATTTTGCGTTTCCTCGATACCAAGCGGGAAAACGCGGATGAGAAGATCCGCATCAAAACCCTGTCGCTGGGGGTAGTCATTCCGGATATCACCTTCCAGCTGGCGAAAGAAGACGCGCAGATGGCGCTGTTCTCGCCCTATGACGTTGAGCGACTGTACGGCAAAGCCTTTGGCGATATCGCCGTCAGCGAGATGTATGCGCAACTGGTGGCCGACGACCGCGTTCGTAAACGCTGGATCCGCGCCCGCGATCTGTTCCAGCGGCTGGCGGAAATTCAATTTGAATCCGGCTATCCATACATCATGTTCGAGGATACGGTGAACCGCGCCAATCCGATCGCCGGGCGCATTAATATGAGCAACCTCTGCTCGGAGATCCTGCAGGTCAACAGCGCCTCCACCTTTGACGAAAATCTCGATTACGCCACCGTTGGCGAGGACATTTCCTGCAACCTCGGCTCGCTGAATATCGCCCACGCTATGGATTCGCCGGACTTCGCCCGCACCGTCGAAGTGGCGGTTCGCGGCCTGACGGCGGTCTCCGATATGAGCGATATCCGCTCGGTGCCATCGGTGGCGGCGGGTAATGCCGCATCGCACGCCATCGGCCTTGGCCAGATGAACCTGCACGGCTATCTGGCCCGCGAGGGGATCGCCTACGGCAGCCCGGAGGGGCTGGACTTCACTAATCTCTATTTCTACACCGTCACGTGGCACGCCCTGCGCACCTCTATGGCAATGGCGCGCGAGCGTGGCGTGCGTTTTGCCGGGTTTGAGCAGTCGCGTTACGCCAGCGGCGACTATTTCCAGCAGTATTTGCAGGGTGACTGGCAGCCGAAAACCGCCACGGTGCGCGAACTGTTCGCCCGTGCGGGGATTACCCTGCCCGATCGTGAGATGTGGCGCCAGCTACGCGACGACGTGATGCGCTACGGCATTTATAACCGCAATTTGCAGGCGATCCCGCCGACCGGTTCGATCTCTTACATCAATCATGCCACCTCCAGCATTCATCCGATTGTGGCGAAAATCGAGATCCGCAAAGAGGGTAAAACCGGCCGCGTGTACTATCCGGCGCCGTTTATGACTAACGACAATCTGGCGCTGTATCAGGATGCCTGGGAAATTGGCCCGCAAAAAATTATCGATACCTATGCCGAAGCCACGCGACATGTCGATCAGGGGCTGTCACTGACGCTGTTCTTCCCGGATACCGCCACCACCCGCGATATCAACAAAGCGCAAATTTACGCGTGGAAGAAAGGTATCAAGACGCTGTATTACATTCGCCTGCGCCAGCTGGCGCTGGAAGGTACCGAAATCGAAGGCTGCGTGTCCTGCGCGCTGTAAGGAGAACAGGATGACCCATTTATCGCGCATCAGCGCCATTAACTGGAATAAAATCGAGGATGATAAAGACCTCGAAGTGTGGAACCGGCTGACCAGTAATTTCTGGTTGCCGGAGAAAGTGCCGCTGTCCAACGACATTCCGCACTGGCAGACCCTGACGGCTCAGGAGCAGCAGTTGACCATCCGCGTCTTTACCGGGCTGACGCTGCTCGACACCATCCAGAATACCGTCGGCGCCCCGGCGTTGATGACCGACGCTCTCACTCCACATGAAGAGGCGGTGCTGTCGAACATTAGCTTTATGGAGGCGGTGCATGCCCGCTCCTATAGTTCGATATTCTCGACCCTGTGCCAGAGCAAAGATGTCGATGCCGCCTACGCCTGGAGCGAGGAGAACGCTCCGCTACAGCGCAAAGCGCAGTTGATGCTCAATTACTACCAGGCCGATGAGCCGCTGAAGAAAAAAATCGCCAGCGTGTTCCTCGAATCTTTCCTCTTCTATTCGGGGTTCTGGTTGCCGATGCATTTTTCCAGCCGCGGCAAGCTGACCAATACCGCCGATTTAATTCGCCTGATTATTCGCGACGAAGCGGTGCACGGTTACTATATTGGCTATAAATATCAAAAAGGGCTGGAAATCGTCAGCGCCGCGAAGCGTGAGGAGTTGAAAAATTTCGCCTTTGATCTGCTGATGGATCTATACGATAACGAACTGGCTTATACCCGCGAACTGTATGCCGACAGCCCGTGGCTTGACGACGTCAACGCGTTCCTCTGTTACAACGCCAATAAAGCATTGATGAACCTTGGCTATGAGGCGCTATTCCCGGCGGAAATGGCCGCCGTGAACCCGGCAATTCTTGCGGCGCTGTCGCCAAACGCCGATGAAAACCACGACTTTTTCTCCGGCTCCGGTTCTTCTTACGTCATGGGTAAAACTGAAGCGACCGCCGACGACGATTGGGACTTTTAATCTCGCGATCGCTGGGGAATATATCGATACATTCTCCAGTGATCTATTTCACATTATTTTCTATTATCACACAAATAACCCCCTGGCCATTTTCGTGTCATATTTCCTTCATTTACACCAATTTTCCCATTCATTATTCATGCATAATCAAAAAATATCACCAGCCGTATATGATGGCTCAGCCCTTATATCACGGGCAATTCAGCCAGAGATCCCTATTCAGATTTTGGCTAGCTATTCACATCGAGGGTTGTCACAGAATCTCAGTATGTTAGGGTGTAAAAAGGTAATAATCTTCACCAGGTACGATATCGATATAATTAAAGACAGGAAATCATTTATTGCATGGCAATTAAATTAGAAATCAAGAATCTCTATAAGATATTTGGCGAGCACCCGCAACGCGCGTTCAAATATATTGAAAAAGGACTTAGCAAAGAGCAAATACTGGAAAAAACGGGGCTATCGCTTGGCGTTAAAGACGCCAGTCTGGCCATTGAAGAAGGCGAGATATTCGTCATCATGGGACTTTCCGGTTCAGGGAAATCCACCATGGTTCGCCTTCTCAATCGCCTGATTGAACCCACCCGCGGACAGGTGCTGATTGATGGCGTCGATATCGCCAAAATCTCAGATGCCGAGCTTCGCGAGGTGCGCAGGAAAAAGATTGCGATGGTTTTCCAGTCATTCGCCCTGATGCCGCATATGAACGTGTTGAATAACACCGCGTTCGGTATGGAACTGGCCGGCGTTTCCGCCGAAGAGCGCCAGCAGAAAGCGCTGGATGCGCTACGTCAGGTGGGGCTGGAAAATTACGCCCACGCCTATCCCGACGAACTTTCCGGCGGGATGCGCCAGCGCGTCGGCTTAGCCCGCGCATTAGCGATCAACCCCGATATTCTGCTCATGGATGAGGCCTTCTCAGCGCTTGATCCGTTAATTCGTACTGAAATGCAGGATGAGCTCACCAAATTACAGGCAAAGCATCAACGTACCATTGTCTTTATTTCCCACGACCTTGATGAAGCTATGCGTATTGGCGATCGTATTGCCATTATGCAAAATGGCGAAGTGGTGCAAATTGGCACGCCTGACGAAATTCTGAATAACCCGGCGAATGATTACGTTCGTACTTTCTTCCGCGGCGTCGATATTAGCCAGGTATTTAGCGCTAAAGATATTGCCCGCCGTAGCCCGGTTGGCCTGATTCGTAAAACTCCCGGTTTCGGCCCGCGTTCGGCGCTGAAATTATTGCAGGATGAAGACCGTGAATATGGCTACGTCATTGAACGCGGTAATAAGTTTGTCGGCATTGTCTCCATCGACTCTCTGAAAAGCGCGCTGAGCGAAAATCAGGGGCTCGATGCGGCGTTAATTGACTCCCCGCAGGCGGTGGAGGCACAAACGCCGCTCAGCGACCTGCTCTCCCACGTTGGCCAGGCGCCGTGCGCCGTCCCGGTGGTGGATGAAGGGCACCAGTATCTCGGCATTATTTCAAAACGCATGCTGCTACAGGCTTTAGATCGCGAGGGGGCAAACAATGGCTGATCAATCAAACCCATGGGATACCGCAGCGCCAGCGGATAACGCGGCGCAGTCTGCCGACGCCTGGGGCAACCCAACACCGGCGCCCGCTGACGGCGGCGGCGCCGACTGGCTTAACAGCGCGCCTGCGCCGCAGCCAGAACATTTCAATATTATGGATCCGTTCCATAAAACGCTGATCCCGCTCGATAGCTGGGTTACCCACGCCATCGACTGGATCGTGCTGCACTTCCGTCCCCTGTTCCAGGGGATCCGCGTGCCGGTGGATTATATTCTCAGCGCCTTCCAGCAACTGTTGCTGGGGATGCCGGCGCCGGTGGCGATTATTCTCTTCGCGCTGATCGCCTGGCAGATCTCCAGCGTCGGCATGGGTATCGCCACCCTGATCTCGCTGGTAGCCATCGGCGCTATCGGCGCATGGTCGCAGGCGATGGTCACCCTGGCGCTGGTGCTGACCGCGCTGCTGTTCTGCATGATAATCGGCCTGCCGCTGGGGATCTGGCTGGCGCGTAGCCCGCGGGCGGCGAAAATCATCCGCCCGTTACTCGATGCGATGCAGACCACGCCGGCGTTCGTCTACCTGGTGCCGATCGTCATGCTGTTCGGTATCGGCAACGTTCCGGGCGTGGTGGTGACCATTATCTTCGCCCTGCCGCCAATTGTCCGCCTGACGATCCTTGGGATTAACCAGGTGCCGGCAGACCTCATTGAGGCTTCACGCTCCTTCGGCGCCAGCCCGCGCCAGCTGCTGTTCAAAGTCCAGCTGCCGCTGGCGATGCCGACCATCATGGCTGGCGTCAACCAGACGCTGATGCTGGCCCTGTCGATGGTCGTTATTGCCTCGATGATCGCCGTCGGCGGCCTCGGTCAAATGGTGCTGCGCGGTATTGGCCGACTGGATATGGGGCTGGCGAGCGTCGGCGGTGTCGGGATCGTTATCCTCGCGATTATCCTTGACCGCCTGACGCAAGCCGTCGGCCGCGATTCCCGCAGCCGCGGTAACCGCCGCTGGTACACCACCGGACCTCTGGGGCTGATTACCCGCCCTTTCTGTAAATAAGAGAAGGAATAACGATGCGACATACAACTCTCCTTGCCACAGCGTTTACCGCCCTCGTCACGACCAGCGCGTTTGCTGCCGAGCTGCCGGGTAAAGGCATCACCGTGAAACCGGCGCAGAGTACTATTTCCGAAGAAACCTTCCAGACGCTGCTGGTCAGTCGCGCGCTGGAGAAACTGGGCTATAACGTCGAAAAGCCGAGCGAGGTCGACTATAACGTCGCCTACACCTCCATCGCCTCTGGCGATGCCACCTTTATTGCCACCAACTGGCAACCGCTGCATGATGATATGTACGCGGCGGCGGGCGGCGATAAAAAATTCTACCGTGAAGGAACCTTCGTCACCGGCGCGGCGCAGGGCTATCTGATCGACAAGAAAACCGCCGAGCAGTACCACATTAAATCTATCGACCAGTTGAAAGATCCTAAGATCGCCAAACTGTTTGATACCAACGGCGATGGCAAAGCCGATCTCACCGGCTGTACCCCCGGCTGGGGCTGCGAAGCGGTCATCAACCATCAGATTGATGCCTATGGGCTGAACAATAAAGTGGTCCATAACCAGGGTAACTATGCGGCGATGATGGCCGATACCATCGCCCGTTATAAAGAAGGCAAACCGATTCTTTATTACACCTGGACGCCGTACTGGGTCAGCGACGTGCTGAAACCGGGTAAAGATGTGGTCTGGCTGCAGGTGCCGTTCTCCTCCCTGCCGGGAGAACAAAAGGATATCGACACCAAGCTGCCGAACGGCGTCAACTACGGTTTCCCGGTGAACACCATGCATATCGTCGCCAACAAAGCCTGGGCCGAGAAAAACCCGGCGGCGGCGAAGCTGTTTAGCCTGATGAAGCTGCCAATTGCCGATATCAACGCCGAAAACGCGATGATGCATGCCGGCCATGCTTCAGAAGCCGACATCAACGGCCACGTTGATGGTTGGATTAAAGCCCACCAGCAGTTGTTCGATGGCTGGGTGAAAGAAGCGCTGGCGGCGCAGAAGTAATCTCTCCCTCTCCCCGCGGCGTTTTATCGCCGTGGGGACTGCCTTCCCCTGTACCAACATGAAACGAATATGCATAAAAATGCGTATTTTCTGATTTCCCATTTTAGCGATTGTGAAGCCATCACGCCGTCTGCTAAGGTGAATAACTCTTTCCAGGCGTAATTTTCACCAGCGTTATCAATAAGTCACCAATATGGAAACTCCTGCTCCCTGACGTCAGCCCCCGTGACTACCAACACGGGTAGGTTTCGTCGCGTTCAGGTTGAGCTTACAGGTGGCGAACAGCATTATTATCCCTACGCAACTCAGCGCTTTAGCCTATGGTTTGGCATGGGAAATCGGCGACTCGCCGGAGATTTTAAGTATTAATAGTGACCAATAATTCATTTGCTTTATTTGTCACAATAGTTATTATATCGGCTGTAATTAATGAGGTTATACCCAAATGGATAGTTCGTTTACTCCCATTGAGCAGATGCTCAAATTCCGCGCCAGCCGCCATGAAGATTTCCCTTTCCAGGAGATTCTCCTCACCCGTCTCTGTATGCACATGCAGGGTAAGCTGCTGGAAAACCGTAACAAAATGCTGAAAGCGCAAGGGATTAACGAGACATTATTTATGGCGCTGATAACGCTTGAGTCTCAGGAAAATCACAGCATTCAACCTTCCGAGCTGAGCTGCGCGCTGGGTTCGTCACGCACTAATGCCACCCGCATCGCCGACGAACTGGAAAAACGCGGCTGGATCGAACGTCGTGAAAGCGATAACGATCGTCGCTGCCTGCACCTGCAGCTGACCGACAAGGGTCATCAATTCTTGCGCGAGGTATTACCTCCGCAGCACAACTGTCTACATCAGCTGTGGTCTTCTTTAAGCACCGCGGAAAAAGACCAGCTGGAGCACATCACCCGTAAACTGCTTGGCCGCCTCGACCAAATGGAAGAAGACGGCGCGCTGGCGGGATCCCTGCGCTAAGCACGGAGCCGCACAATATTTTGAGTTGCAAGGAACACGGTCAGGCCAGCAGATCTTCTGCTGGCCTTTCTGGTAAACAGGTCGGCTCAGCCGATGTGAAATAATAAGAATGTAAAATTGTGGAGAATCAGATGAGCGAAAATGCGGCGAGCCAAACTCCGCAGCAATCAGGCAGCAAGAAAGGGAAACGCAAAGGCGCCCTTCTGCTCCTGACCTTGCTCTTTGTTATTGTGGCCGTAGCCTACGGCATTTATTGGTTTTTAGTCCTGCGTCATTATGAAGAGACCGATGACGCTTATGTGGCAGGGAACCAGGTACAGATCATGGCGCAGGTTTCCGGCAGCGTGACTAAGGTCTGGGCCGACAACACCGACTTTGTGCAACAAGGCGATCCGCTGGTCACCCTCGACCAGACCGACGCCCAGCAGGCGTTTGAAAAAGCCAAAACCCAGCTGGCGGCAAGCGTGCGCCAGACTCGCCAGCAGATGATCAACAGCAAGCAGCTGCAGGCGAATATTGACGTCAAAAAAACCGCCCTCGCCCAGGCGCAGGCAGACCTTAATCGTCGTATCCCGCTGGGCGCCGCGAACCTGATTGGCCGCGAAGAGCTGCAGCACGCACGTGACACCGTCGCCAGCGCGCAGGCCGAACTCGACGTCGCCATTCAACAGTACAACGCCAATCAGGCAATCGTACTGGGCACCAAACTGGAACAGCAGCCGGCGGTGCTGCAGGCGGCGACCGAAGTCCGCAACGCCTGGCTGGCGCTGCAGCGTACGCAAATCGTCAGCCCGATTAGCGGCTACGTTTCTCGCCGCTCGGTGCAGCCTGGCGCGCAGATCGGTACCACTACCCCGCTGATGGCGGTGGTTCCAGCCACCAACCTGTGGGTTGACGCCAACTTTAAAGAGACCCAGCTCGCCCATATGCGTATCGGCCAGCCGGCGACCATCGTCAGCGATATCTACGGCGATGACGTGAAGTACACCGGTAAAGTGGTCGGCCTGGATATGGGTACCGGCAGCGCCTTCTCCCTGCTGCCGGCGCAAAACGCCACCGGTAACTGGATCAAAGTCGTCCAGCGTCTGCCGGTTCGTATCGAGATAGATGCTAAACAGCTGGCGCAACATCCGCTGCGCATCGGCCTGTCGACGCTGGTTGAAGTAGACACCAGCAATCGCGAAGGCGAGATGCTGGCAAGCCAGGTACGAAGCTCGCCGGTCTATGAAAGTAATGCCCGTGAAATCGGCCTTGAGCCGGTGAATAAACTGATCGACGGTATCATCCAGGCCAACGCCGGATAATTCGGGGTGAGCGTAATGCAACAGCAAAAACCGCTCGAAGGCGCGCAACTGGTCATCATGACCATTGCGCTGTCGCTAGCGACTTTCATGCAGGTGCTGGACTCCACTATCGCCAACGTGGCTATTCCGACCATTGCCGGTAACCTTGGCTCGTCGCTGAGTCAGGGAACCTGGGTCATCACCTCGTTTGGGGTGGCGAACGCTATCTCCATCCCGATTACCGGCTGGCTGGCGAAGCGCGTCGGCGAAGTGAAACTCTTCGTCTGGTCGACGGTGGCATTCGCTATCGCCTCCTGGGCCTGCGGGGTGTCGAACAGCCTGACGATGCTGATTTTCTTCCGCGTGATTCAGGGGATCGTCGCCGGTCCGCTGATCCCGCTATCGCAGAGTCTGCTGCTCAGCAACTACCCGCCAGCGAAACGCTCAATCGCGCTGGCGCTGTGGTCGATGACGGTCATCGTCGCGCCGATTTGCGGCCCGATTCTCGGCGGCTATATCAGCGATAACTACCACTGGGGCTGGATCTTCTTCATCAACGTGCCGATTGGCGTGGCGGTGGTTCTCATGACGCTGCAGACCCTGCGCGGCCGTGAAACCCGCACCGAGCAGCGGCGTATCGACGGCGTCGGGCTGGCGTTGCTGATTATCGGGATCGGTAGCCTGCAGGTGATGCTCGACCGCGGTAAAGAGCTCGACTGGTTCGCTTCCAACGAGATTATCATCCTGACCATCGTGGCGGTGGTGGCGATAAGTTTCCTTATCGTCTGGGAGCTGACCGACGATAACCCGATAGTCGACCTGTCGCTGTTTAAGTCGCGTAACTTTACCATCGGCTGTTTGTGTATCAGCCTGGCCTATATGCTCTACTTCGGCGCCATTGTATTGCTGCCGCAGCTTCTGCAGGAGGTATACGGCTACACCGCCACCTGGGCCGGTTTGGCTTCGGCGCCGGTCGGGGTGATCCCGGTCATTCTGTCGCCGATTATCGGCCGCTTTGCTCATAAGCTCGATATGCGGCGGCTGGTGACCTTCAGCTTTATTATGTATGCGGTGTGCTTCTACTGGCGCGCGTGGACCTTTGAACCGGGAATGGACTTCGGCGCATCGGCCTGGCCGCAGTTTATCCAGGGTTTTGCGGTGGCCTGTTTCTTCATGCCGCTGACCACCATCACTCTCTCTGGCCTCCCGCCGGAGCGGCTGGCGGCGGCGTCGAGCTTGTCGAACTTTACCCGAACCCTTGCCGGCTCCATCGGTACCTCAATTACCACCACCATGTGGACCAACCGCGAGGCGTTGCACCATGCGCAGCTCACCGAGTCGGTGACGCCATTCAACCCCAACGCCCAACAGATGTACGATCAACTACAGGGTATGGGAATGACCCAGCAGCAGGCTTCCGGCTGGATTGCCCAGCAGATAACCAACCAGGGGTTGATTATCTCCGCCAACGAAATCTTCTGGGTTTCGGCGGGGATCTTTATCCTTCTGCTAGGCCTGGTGTGGTTCGCCAGGCCGCCGTTCAGCGCCGGCGGCGGTGGCGGGGGCGCGCACTAAGAATCAACAAAAGGGATCTGCGGGTCCCTTTTTTATTGCCGCGACCTTGTCCATTTCGCGCTAGCTTCTGTCCATTTCGCTAAAGCCGCCGATGGGTTATGTCATGCAGGATAAAGCTCCGACTACAGGAGAACACCATGCTGACCAATCCTTGCGAAAAATACAGCCCTTATCCGCCTATCGCCCTGCCCGATCGCCGCTGGCCCGAGCGGCAAATCACTACCGCGCCGCGCTGGCTTTCCACCGATTTGCGCGACGGCAACCAGGCGCTGGCCGAACCAATGGATGCCGCGCGTAAGCTGCAGTTCTGGGATCTGTTGCTGGAGTGCGGTTTTAAAGAAATAGAGGTCGCCTTCCCCTCCGCCTCGCAAACCGATTTCAACTTTGTGCGCCAGCTGATTGAGGAGCAGCGCATCCCTGAAGATGTCACCATTCAGGTGCTGACTCAGGCGCGGGAAGAACTCATAGCACGAACCTTTGAAGCGCTGCGCGGCGCCCGGCAGGCGACCATCCATCTCTACAATGCCACCGCGCCGTTGTTTCGCGAGCTGGTTTTCGGCATGGAAAAGGCCGAAGTGATCGAGCTCGCCACCCGCGCCACCCGGCTTATTCGTCAGCATTGCGAGCAGCAGCCGGACACCCGTTGGCAATATGAATACTCACCGGAAACCTTCTGTTTTACCGAGCCGGAATTCGCCCTTGAAATATGCGAAGCGGTGGCGGAAATCTGGCAGCCCTGTGGCGAACGGCCAATGATTATTAATCTCCCGGCAACGGTCGAAGTCAACACGCCAAACGTCTACGCCGATCGGATTGAATATTTTTGCCGCCACTTCTCGCGCCGCCAGGATGTGTGTATCAGCGTGCATCCGCATAACGATCGCGGTACCGGCGTCGCCAGCGCCGAGCTGGCGGTGATGGCCGGCGCCGATCGCGTTGAAGGCTGTCTGTTCGGCAATGGCGAGCGTACCGGCAACGTCTGTCTGGTCACGCTGGCGATGAATCTCTATAGCCAGGGCGTGGATCCGCAGTTGCGCTTTACGCAGATGAATCGGGTGGTAGAGATCGTCGAGAACTGCAACCAGCTCCCGGTACATCCGCGTCATCCATGGGCAGGCAGTCTGGCCTACACCGCCTTTTCGGGTTCACATCAGGATGCCATTAAAAAAGGGTTTGATGCCCGTAAACCGGGAGATCGCTGGCAAATGCCGTATTTACCTGTCGATCCACAGGATATCGGCTGCAGCTATGAAGCGGTGATCCGCGTTAACAGCCAGTCGGGTAAAAGCGGCAGCGCATGGCTGATTGAGCAGAACCATGGTCTTAAGCTGCCGCGGGCGTTGCAGCAGGACTTCAGCCAGTACGTTCAGCAAGAAACGGATAGCCATGGTAAAGAAATGACCCATAACGCATTATGGCAGCTGTTTCGTAGCCGTTACGGCCTGCTGGCGCAGCCGACGCTGGCGTTACTCGACTATCAGAGCGACGGCCAGCAGGATGGCGAACTGACGTTACAGGCTGCGCTGCGGATGAATGGCGAAACCCGCCGCTTGAACGGACGTGGTAACGGTTTGTTATCCGCCGCCGCCAACGGCCTGAGCGCGCTGTTAAAACGTCATTTCGTTATCAAGGACTACCACGAGCATACCCTCGGGGCGCGCAGCGACAGCCGCTCCGTTGCCTATATTCGCTGCGTCTTTGCCAATGGCGAAAGTCGATGGGGCGTCGGCATTGATAATGACGTTGCCCGCGCGTCGTTACAGGCGTTGTGTAATGCCGTTCACGCCAGGGATTAATCCAACGGGCGAAAATAGTCGCTGGGCGCGGTCCCCATTACCCGGCGGAACATGGCGCTAAAAGCGCTGTGACTGCCGTAACCCAGATCCAGCGCTACCCGTAGTACCGACTGCCCCTGCGCCAGGCGAACCAGCGCCTCCATCAGCTTCGCCCGGCGCACCCATTCGCTCCAGGTCAGGCTGGTCTGCTGTTGAAAATGGCGGTTCAGCGTACGCTCGCTCATTCCGCCAGCTTGCGCCGCCTCACGACTGCTCCACGGCTCACCGGGCGCTTCGCGCACCCGCTGGCATAACCGACGCAGGCTATCGCTATGCGGTTCCGGCAAACCGAAAGGTAATACCGACATCCCGCGAATTTCATCCAGCATCAGCTCATAGATACGTTCATCGCGGGTGCCGGGGAAATAGCGCTCTTCCAGCGCCAGCGACGCGACGATAAGCTCACGCAGTAGCGGTGAGATCTGCACGATCTGGCAGGTAGAGGGCAGATCGGCACGGGCCAGCGGATCGATAAATAGCGTCCGTGCGGCCACATTGCCGGTTATGCGCAACGCGTGCGGCGTATGTGCCGGTAGCCAGACGCCGCGCCCCGGCGGCACGACCCAGAATCCGACCGGCGTTTCCACCCGAACCACGCCGCTGAGAATATGCAATAACTGAGCGCAGTCGTGGCAATGCATCGGTTCGCTATCGCCGTGGGCGTAATCATGGGCAAATGGCACCAGCGCGCGGTGCTGGAAGGAAAAGGAGAGCGTTGTCGACATGATAGGCGAAGAGCGGCCCGACGCGATAGCCGGGCCGACGCAGGCGCACTAGATGTGCAGTTCTTGCAGTTTTTCTTTCGGCAGCGCCAGCTCATCGTTGCTGTTGATGCGAACATCACGCTCAATGATGTGGCGGGCGATATCCTGCGCTTCTTCCAGCGAGTGCATGGTGTAGGTTCCGCACTGGTAGACGTTCAGCTCAGGGATCTGATTCTGATCTTTGACTTTCAGCACGTCAGCCATCGCCGCTTTCCAGGCATCTGCCACGCGTTGCTCTTCCGGCGTGCCAATCAGGCTCATGTAGAAACCGGTACGGCAGCCCATCGGAGAGATGTCGATAATTTCCACGCCATTACCGTTCAGGTGATCGCGCATGAAACCAGCAAACAGGTGCTCCAGAGTATGAATGCCGCGCTCCGGCATCACTTCCTGGTTCGGTACGCAGAATCGCAGATCGAAAACGGTGATTTGATCGCCGTGCGGCGTGTTCATTTTCTTCGCGACGCGCACCGCAGGCGCTTCCATTCGGGTATGGTCGACTGTGAAACTATCTAACAACGGCATTCTTCACCTCCGATAGTGATTTTTTTTAAAATAAAATGAACTCTTCGTTCAACAGCGAGTCTGAGTATATGAAAGACGCGCATTTATTATCATCATCATCCCTGAATCAGAGATGAAAGTTTGGCCACAGTGATGTGGCCTTTTTCTTTTGTAGCGCTTTTTACTACGCGTGTCGTGCTAAAAGTGCCTCGAACGGCTCGCTATCTTCCGCTTCCACTTTCTTCTGTCGCGCGACCGACGCATCACGTTCGGCGATAAAATCTTCTTCGCTTAAAATTTCCAGCGGTTCATTGCGCAGCATCGTACGATACTCATCAGCCAGCTTACGCCCGGTACCGCCAATCCCTTCTTCAATCATAGAACGCAGAATGCGCGCTGAGAACGTTAATTCCGGATCGTCAAAGCACGCCAGCAGCTCATCGCACACTTGTTGATAGGCCTCGCCGCCGTGGATGCTGTCCAGCGTTTGCGCCACGCGACGTAAATCACGGAACAGATCTTTACCCACCTGCGCCAGCGGGAACTGCGCGCTTTCACAGCCAATCCCCAACGTCAGGCCCGGTTTACGGCCCTCAAGAATCACCCGGTTCCAGTTAGTGCGGGTACACAGCAGTTCGCTGCTGCTCATCTCCGGCGCATCGGCCAGCACGCACCAGACCATAAACAGATCGAGGAAGCGCACCTGCTGCTCATCCACGCCAATCGGCGAGAACGGGTTGATATCCAGCGAACGCACTTCGATATACTCAATGCCGCCGCGCAGCAGCGCATCGGACGGCGTTTCACCGCTACGGGTCACCCGTTTCGGGCGAATCGGCGCGTACAGCTCGTTTTCAATCTGCAGAATATTGCTGTTGATCTGCAGATGTTTGCCGTCTTTCTCAAGCCCGATTTTAGCGTACTCTTCCGATGGCGTTTTAATCGCCCGCTTCAATCCTGCCACATACTCGTGCAGATCGTTAAACGTAATTCCGAGATTGCTTTGCGACTTATTGGTATAACCGAGGTCGCTAAGACGCAGAGAAGTGGCGTATGGCAGGTAATACATGCCGTTTCCGGCCTTTTCAAACGGCAGAGTCGTCGGTTTGCCTTGCAGGAACGAGGAGCAAATCGCCGGCGACGCGCCGAACAGGTACGGAATTACCCAACCGAAACGGTAGTAGTTACGAATCGAGCGGAAATAACCGGCCGAGATCGCCTCTTTGCCGCTTTCCGCGTCTTCCACACCGCACTTGGCCTGCCAGAACGCCATCGGCAGCGAGAAGTTATAGTGCACGCCAGAAATGGTTTGCATCAGCGCGCCGTAGCGGTTTTTCAGCCCTTCGCGATACAACGTTTTCAGCCGGCCAACGTTAGAGGTGCCGTATTGCGCCAGTTCAATATCCTGACCCGGCGCGATATAGCACGGCATGCTCAGCGGCCACATCCGCTCGTCGCCGAGCTGGCGGGCGGTGAAGCGATGCACATCGCGCAGGAAAGTCAGCATATGATCGACATCGCCATCCACTGGAGTAATAAACTCCAACAGGGCTTCGGCAAAATCAGTAGTAATCCATTTATGGGTCAGCGCCGAACCTAAAGCTAAAGGATGGCCGGTCGTGGCCAGCGTGCCGTCGGCGTTAACGCGCAGCGTTTCACGCTCAAGCCCACGTTTAATGCCTTGCAGCGCCTGCGGATTTTTTTCCAGCCAGGCCAGCGCCTGTGATACATCCGGGATCAATTTGACCTCCCGCCTGTCGAAATCGTTTGAATTAGCATAATTGTAATGGTTGAACAATCAGTCCAATTAGTGCCACCACGTCATGCCCTGAAGGGTTGCCGCCGCTATGACGATATAACGCAACGCCTTACCAAGGCATAAAAAAAAGAGCACTGGTCCCCAGGAAATGCGCATCCATCCCGCTAGTAAACACAGCAAATCGCCTATAACAGGCGCCCAGCTCAATAATAATGTCACCGCGCCATAGCGTTTAAGCCAGCCGGTTGCCCTCTCCTGCCAGCGCGATTGCTTGCGCAGCGGAAACAGGCGCCCCAGAATAACGTTAGTTACCCCTCCAAGGCTATTGCCGATTGTTGCTATTAATACCAGCATCCACGGTTGACTTGCCCCCGTAAGAAGCATAGCAACCAGCACCACTTCTGAGTTGCCGGGCAGTAAAGTGGCGCTTAAAAAACTGCTGGCAAAAAGCGACAGGAGCGACAGCGCGTCGCTCACAACAGACGCACATCCACAGCATCCATACCCGCGCGCTTCGCCGCCTCCAGACCGAAGTCGGCATCCTCGAAGACCACGCAGGTTTCCGGTGCGACGCCCATGCGCTCCGCGCACAGCAGGAAGGTATCGGGCGCAGGCTTATGCTGCGCCACGTGATCGGCAGCCACCACCGCGGAGAAGTAGTGACGCAGGCCAAGATGCGCCAGCAGCGCTTCGGCAACAGCGCTTTCACTACCGGTGCCGACCGACATCGGGCGACGGCCATGCCACTCTTTTACCACCTCTATCAGCGGTAACGGGCGTACGCTATCCAGCAGCATCGCTTTGACGGCGACGGTCTTTTCCTGCGCCAGACGATGCGGATCTAAATCAGCCTGATTCAGCTCGATAATCGCCTGGGCAATACGCCAGGTTGGAGAACCGTTGAGCGCGACCACGGCCTGCTCATCAAAACGCATACCGTAACGGCCCAGTACTTCACGCCATGCCTTACGATGCGTCGGCTCGGTATCGAGGATGGTGCCATCCATATCGAAAATCAGTCCTGCGTAACGTTGGTACATCGTGTTCTCACAAACCGGATAAGGAAACGTTACTGTATCGCAAAAGGCGGGTTTTGTCGCGGGGGAGCCAGAGACAGCAAAGGCGCCTGCAGGCGCCTTAATCAACTCGGGATAGCGAAAACGGTATTATTTGATTCGCAGGTCGTTCTCAACCACGCGCACGCCCTGCACGCGACGGGTGACCTCTACCGCCCGTTTAGCGCTCTCAGCCGACGATACGAAACCGCTCAGCTGTACGCGGCCTTTAAAGGTCTGCACGCTAATTTCTGAGGATTTGATATCTTTTTCGTTAAACAGCGCGCTTTTTACCTTGGTAGTTACCACGGTATCGTCAATATAACCGCCGGTGCTTTCTTTGGTGGACGATCCGGCACAGCCTGCCAAAGATACGGCGACCAGAAGCGTTGCGCAAAAGGCAGGTATTGCTTTGAACCATTTCATTGATTTCTCTCCTTGCATTCATCACACCCGGTTCAGGTAGATCTACAGGGATAAATTATAGTGGAAAGAGCGACTTGCCAATAAGAAATGTGTTGATTATCGAGGAGATAAAATGCGTCGTACTGATGGGATGAAAATTGGAGAGTTTTATTGAAGAGAAGATGGTGCATCCGGGAGGATTACTCGGCTGCGCCTCGCCCTACGGGCCGTTGCTGACGCAACGTTATCCTCCCTGGTACTCGCGATAATTTCGCATACCATGCAACAGTCGAGATTGCTGTTACTGAGGAGAATATGGTGCATCCGGGAGGATTCGAACCTCCGACCGCTCGGTTCGTAGC
>NZ_JBEAII010000043.1:0-87686 GCF_040064515.1 Klebsiella sp. CN_Kp104
CTGCCTGTCACGCAGGGGGTCGCGGGTTCGAGTCCCGTCCGTTCCGCCACTTATTTATATTAAGCCTGCTATATTAGCGGGCTTAATAGCGAGAAAGATTTAGGGGCGTAGCTCAGTTGGTAGAGCACCGGTCTCCAAAACCGGGTGTCGCGAGTTCGAGTCTCTCCGCCCCTGCCATATATAATCCTTTGCTTCGGCAAAGGATTTTTTTTGTCTTTAATTTCCACTATCACTCTGCCTTTCCAGTTTTTTAGCCACTCCATCCATGGAGTCAGATCGCTATTCCAGGATGCTGCTTTTCAGAATCTCGCGAATATGTGCCTGCTTATCGCTATTTTGTAGCCAAATGGCATACAGAGGACGTGAAAGGGTCGCGCTATCGGTCACCGTGTGCAGGCCAGTTTTCTGCTGTGCCCAACTAACGGGTAACCAGGTACAACCATTCAAGGTAGTGAGCTGTTGATAAGCCAGTTCTGCGGAGCTCGTCGTCAGTAGCGGTACATCATCGCTGCCGATCAAACCCACTTCGTTTTGCTGGAAGTCCGGTCCCCATTCCAGCCGCAGGTAGTTCAAATCATTCTTATTTTTTCCCGGCGCGGCACAATAGAGCGCCAGGGTGAAATGACCCAATAACTGGCTGCTTAATTCATCCATCTTCGGTGATTCTGTGGTGATCAGGAGATCGAGCTGGCGTTCATGCAACTGCTTCACTAATGACTGGCGTTGAGCTATCCGCGCCTCAAATTGCAGATTATAGGGATCTTTGTAGAGCGTCCCCAGCCAACCGTTCAATAGGCATTCCCATAGCGACGCGCTGGCACCGATCGAAAACTCATTATGGCGAGAAGAGTGGGCGACCTCCTTACGCGCGGCCTGCCAGGTATTCATCAACGTTTCGGCATAGGGCAACAGTTTCTCACCGGCTGACGTCAGGCGAATATTGTTACGATGGCGGGTGAATAAATTTACGCCCAGCTGGTTCTCCAACTGACGAATGCGGAAGCTAACCGCTGATTGTGTTAAATAAAGCGCTTCCGCTGCCCGCCCAAAGTGGCGAGTTCTGCTCACTTCAAGGAAAGTTTTGAGCAATTCCGTGTCCACACTCTTCTCCGCAAAATTATTTGTCGTGATGATTTAAATGTTTTGTTTGACGCTCTGTCAAGCGTAACTAATACTCCGCGCCATAAATAGCTCGGCCAAAGAATCAGGAGCGTGTAGGATGGCGGAAAGCTTTACGACGACTAATCGTTTTTTCGACAATAAAAATTATCCACGCGGGTTCTCCCGTCACGGTGATTTCACCATCAAAGAGGCGCAACTGCTTGAACGTCATGGTTACGCCTTTAATGAGCTGGAATTGGGCAAACGCGAGCCTGTTACCGAAGATGAAAAACAATTCGTTGCGGTATGCCACGGCGAACGTGAGCCGGTGACCGAAGCGGAACGCGTTTGGATTAAGTATATGGCGCGAATCAAACGTCCGAAGCGTTTTCACACCTTATCTGGCGGTAAGCCGCAGGTTGAAGGCGCTGAAGACTACACTGAAAGCGACGATTAAAAAAAAGGGCGAAAGCCCTTTTTTTATGCCATCAGCGTCTGCAGGTGATTTAACATACGGTCGATAGCCCGGTAGCTTAACGCCTCCTGCAAATGATGACGTTCGATATCCCTATCCTCATTAAGATCGGCGATAGTACGCGCAACTTTCAGTAAACGTTGCCATGCGCGGATTGAAAGCCCTAACAGTGAGAGCGTCTGTTCCAGCCATATCGCGTCGTCTTCTTTCAGCTTGCACCAGACTTTTATCTCCCCGCTGTCCAGTTGTGCATTAAGTTTATTCTGCCGTGCGAGCTGTCTGTCGCGCGCCGCGAATACCCGTAGACGAATGGTGGCGCTTCGCTCTTCGCCAACGCCACCCCGGCTTAATACGCCCGGTGGAGGGAGTGGAATCTCAAGCGAGAGATCGAAGCGGTCGAGAAATGGCCCTGACAATCGGCCCAGGTAGCGCAGGGTCTGTTCCGGTGTGGCCCGATTATGCTGACCCCGGTAATGTCCTGTTGGGCTGGGATTCATGGCGGCAATCAACTGAAATCGCGCAGGATAGTCAATCTTAGCCCGAGTGCGGGAAAGATGAATTTTTCCTGATTCAATGGGCTCTCGTAGTGCATCCAGAACCCGACGCTCGAATTCAGGTAGTTCATCAAGAAACAGAATACCGTTATGCGCCAGGGAGATCTCCCCCGGGGCAGGGATTGAGCCGCCGCCGACCATCGCCGTTAGCGAAGCGCTGTGGTGAGGGGCGCGAAAAGGCCGCCGACGCCACTGACGCGTAACGTAATGAGCATTGACGAGGCTGAGGATAGCCGCGCTTTCCAGCGCTTCCTGGTTGCTTAGTGGCGGTAAAAGCCCCGGCAAACGGCTGGCGAGCATCGTCTTCCCTGTACCCGGTGGACCCATCAAGAGTAAATTGTGACCGCCAGCTGCGACTATCTCCAGCGCGCGTTTTCCCTGCTGTTGGCCAATGACATCGCCGAGATCGTCATAATCGTCCTCTACCGCAGTTATTTCACCAGTCGGCGGCTGCAGAGTATGTTTCCCTTCCAGAAACGCACAGACTTCCTGCAGGTGCCCTGCTATAAGGCACTCATTGCCGTTAATCAAGCCGACCTCTTCGGCGTTATCTCCAGCAACGACAATCTGCCTCCCGACTTTTATCGCTTCCATAGCGCTGGATATTGCCCCAGGAACGCCGCGTAACGCGCCTGTAAGCGCTAATTCGCCAATAAACTCATACTGATTAAGTTTCGGGGCGGCAAGCTGCTGCGAAGCGACCAGGAGCGCGAGAGCGATAGGTAAATCATATCTCCCGCCCTCTTTCGGCAGATCGGCTGGGGCAAGGTTTATGGTTATCTTCTTTGCCGGAAAGCTGTAGCCGCTGTTAATAATGGCGCTACGTACCCGATCGCGGGCTTCCTTTACCGTGGTTTCCGGCAGGCCGACCATCGTCAAACCAGGGAGTCCGTTGCTGATATGGACTTCGACGGTAATTAGCGGCGCGCTGACCCCGAGCGCCGCGCGGGTATAGACAATTGCGAGTGACATAACGCCTCCTGAGCGGAATGATTATGTCTATTCATAGAGTTTCATGAACCTGGGAATATTTAACTTTACGACGCCTGTTCCAGACAATTGTCTGCAAAGTTTTGCATTTTTATTATTTTGGGAGGGCATACGCAAATCCGTCATGACGCCGTTTTAATGCCGTAAAACACGGATGCAACGCGAGAATAAGCTGAATTTTTTTCATTTTATTTTTTTCTTTTTAAAAACAACTGGTTTAATAAAAATCGTTAGCAAGATCAGAAAATGGAACATAAAAAAATCTTGTGCTTAATGTGATGTCTGTGGTAACTCTTTAGGTATTCCTTCGAACAAGAAGCCAGAAAGAACAGAAAATGACAGCCCTTCTACGAGTGATTAGCCTGGTCGTGATTAGCGTGGTGGTGATTATTATCCCACCGTGCGGGGCTGCACTTGGACGAGGAAAGGCTTAGAAATCAAGCCTTAACGAACTAAGACCCCCGCACCGAAAGGTCCGGGGGTTTTTTTATAACTTAAAAAACATAAGCGAGGAGCAGAAGATGAGTTATAGCATAAAATTCTGTTTCTCCCGATCTATGACGGGGAAGTAACTATGAACGGGGCGCAGTGGGTGGTACATGCTTTGCGAACACAGGGGGTCGACACGGTATTTGGCTATCCGGGTGGCGCGATTATGCCGGTTTACGATGCTTTGTATGACGGCGGCGTGGAACACCTGCTGTGTCGGCACGAGCAAGGCGCCGCAATGGCCGCCATCGGTTATGCCCGCGCGACCGGCAAAACTGGTGTTTGCATCGCCACTTCCGGCCCTGGCGCCACCAACCTGATCACCGGTTTGGCTGACGCGTTACTTGATTCTGTACCTGTTGTCGCCATCACCGGTCAAGTGGCGGCGCCGTTTATCGGCACTGACGCTTTTCAGGAAGTGGACGTTCTCGGTTTGTCGCTGGCCTGCACCAAACACAGTTTCCTCGTGCAGTCGTTGGAAGAGCTGCCGCGCGTCATTGCGGAAGCTTTCCAGGTGGCAAACTCAGGCCGTCCTGGCCCGGTACTGGTTGATATTCCAAAAGATATCCAGTTGGCTAAAGGCGAATTAGATCCGCATTTCTCCACCGTCCCTGATGATGTTGAGTTCCCGCACACACAAGTCGAGCAGGCGTTAGCGATGCTTGCGCAGTCCCACAAGCCAATGCTGTACGTGGGCGGCGGTGTTGGAATGGCACAGGCGGTACCGGCCGTGCGCGAATTTCTGGCGGTGACGCAGATGCCGGTAACCTGCACCCTGAAAGGGTTGGGTGCCGTCGCCGCGGATTATCCGTATTACCTTGGCATGCTGGGTATGCACGGAACCAAGGCAGCAAACCTGGCGGTGCAGGAGTGCGATTTATTAATCGCCGTCGGCGCCCGTTTTGATGACCGGGTGACCGGCAAGCTGAATACCTTTGCCCCGCACGCCAAAGTAATCCATATGGATATTGACCCGGCTGAGCTGAACAAACTGCGCCAGGCGCACGTCGCCTTAACCGGAGATTTAAACGCCATGCTGCCAGCGTTGCAGCAGCCGTTGGCCATCGATGCGTGGCGCGAGCACAACGCACAGCTGCGCGCGGAGCACGCCTGGCGTTACGATCATCCCGGCGAGGCAATCTACGCGCCGCTGTTGCTCAAGCAGCTTTCCGATCGCAAACCGGCGGATTGCGTCGTGACGACCGATGTCGGCCAGCACCAAATGTGGTCGGCCCAGCACATGACCTATACCCGCCCGGAAAACTTCATCACTTCCAGCGGCCTCGGCACCATGGGTTTTGGTCTGCCGGCAGCCGTTGGCGCGCAGGTGGCTCGCCCGGACGATACGGTTATCTGTATCTCCGGCGATGGCTCTTTCATGATGAATGTGCAGGAGCTGGGCACCGTTAAGCGCAAGCAATTACCGTTGAAAATCGTGCTGCTGGATAACCAACGTTTAGGCATGGTTCGCCAGTGGCAGCAGCTGTTTTTCCAGGAGCGTTACAGCGAAACCACGCTTACCGATAATCCTGATTTTCTTACGCTGGCCAGCGCTTTTGGCATTCCAGGCCAGCACATCACCCGTAAAGACCAGGTTGAAGCGGCACTCGACACCATGCTTTCGAGCCAGGGGCCATACCTGCTTCATGTCTCAATCGATGAACTTGAGAATGTCTGGCCGTTGGTGCCGCCCGGCGCCAGTAATGCAGAAATGCTGGAGAAATTATCATGATGCAACATCAGGTCGCTTTACAGGCTCGCTTCAACCCCGAAACCTTAGAACGCGTGCTGCGCGTGGTGCGCCATCGCGGTTTTCAAATTTGCTCAATGAATATGGAAACCGCGTCGGATGCGCAAAACATAAATATCGAGCTGACCGTTGCCAGCCAGCGGCCCGTCGAATTACTGTTTAGTCAGTTACGCAAACTGGTCGACGTCGCCTGCGTCGAGATCCAGCAACCCACATCACAACAAATCCGCGCCTGAGCGCAGAGGAATAAAAACAATGACGACGAAGAAAGCTGATTACATTTGGTTCAATGGCGAGATGACCCCATGGGGCGAGGCGAAAGTACACGTCATGTCCCACGCGTTGCACTACGGGACTTCGGTATTCGAAGGTATCCGCTGCTACGATTCTCACAAAGGGCCAGTGGTGTTCCGCCATCGTGAACACATGCAGCGTCTGCATGATTCAGCAAAAATCTACCGTTTCCCGGTTTCTCAGAGCGTTGACGAGCTGATGGAAGCCTGCCGCGAAGTTATCCGTACCAATAAACTGACCAGCGCTTATATCCGTCCGCTGGTGTTTGTTGGCGATGTTGGCATGGGCGTTAACCCGCCGGACGGCTATAAAACCGACGTTATCATCGCGGCGTTCCCGTGGGGTGCATACCTTGGCGCAGAAGCGCTGGAGCAGGGGATCGATGCGATGGTTTCTTCCTGGAACCGCGCGGCGCCAAACACCATCCCAACCGCAGCGAAAGCGGGCGGCAACTATCTCTCCTCTCTGCTGGTCGGCAGCGAAGCGCGTCGTCACGGTTATCAGGAAGGTATCGCGCTGGACGTTAACGGCTATATCTCCGAAGGCGCAGGCGAAAACCTGTTTGAGGTGAAAGATGGCGTGCTGTTTACTCCGCCGTTTACCTCTTCCGCGCTGCCGGGTATCACCCGCGACGCCATCATCAAACTGGCGAAAGATCTCGGTATCGAAGTCCGCGAGCAGGTGCTGTCCCGCGAATCTCTGTACCTGGCGGATGAAGTGTTCATGTCCGGTACCGCTGCGGAAATCACGCCGGTACGCAGCGTTGACGGTATCCAGGTTGGCGCAGGCCGCCGTGGCCCGGTGACCAAACGCATTCAGGAAGCCTTCTTTGGCCTCTTCACCGGTGAAACGGAAGATAAATGGGGCTGGCTGGATCCGGTAAGTAAGTGATTAAAAATGGGACGGCACGCACCGTCCCATTGCATAAACAGAAATGGGAGTAAAAAGAGCATGCCTAAGTACCGTTCCGCCACCACCACACATGGCCGCAATATGGCGGGCGCCCGCGCGCTGTGGCGCGCAACCGGGATGACCGATGCCGATTTCGGCAAACCGATCATCGCCGTTGTTAACTCCTTTACCCAGTTTGTACCAGGGCACGTGCATCTGCGCGATCTCGGCAAACTAGTTGCCGAGCAAATTGAAGCTGCTGGCGGCGTTGCTAAAGAATTCAACACCATCGCGGTGGATGATGGGATCGCCATGGGGCACGGGGGTATGCTCTATTCACTGCCATCCCGCGAGCTCATCGCCGATTCAGTCGAGTACATGGTTAACGCCCACTGCGCCGATGCTATGGTCTGTATCTCTAACTGCGACAAAATCACCCCGGGGATGCTGATGGCCTCCCTGCGTTTGAATATTCCGGTGATCTTTGTCTCCGGCGGTCCGATGGAAGCCGGGAAAACCAAGCTGTCTGACAAAATCATCAAGTTGGATCTGGTTGATGCCATGATCCAGGGGGCAGACCCGAAAGTCTCTGACGATCAGAGCGAACAGGTGGAGCGTTCCGCCTGTCCGACCTGTGGTTCGTGCTCGGGGATGTTCACCGCGAACTCAATGAACTGCCTGACCGAAGCATTAGGCCTGTCGCAGCCGGGTAATGGTTCTCTGCTGGCGACCCATGCCGACCGTAAAGCGCTGTTCCTCAACGCCGGTAAACGTATCGTTGAACTGACTAAACGCTACTACGAGCAGGACGACGCCTCCGCTCTGCCGCGCAATATCGCCAGCAAGGCGGCATTTGAAAACGCCATGACTCTCGATATCGCAATGGGCGGCTCAACCAATACCGTACTGCATCTGCTGGCGGCGGCGCAGGAAGCTGAAATCGACTTCACCATGAGTGATATCGACAAGCTGTCCCGCAAAGTGCCGCAGCTGTGCAAAGTGGCGCCGAGTACGCAGAAATACCATATGGAAGACGTGCACCGCGCCGGCGGCGTGCTGGGGATCCTCGGCGAACTGGATCGCGCCGGTTTACTCAACCGTGATGTCAAAAACGTCCTTGGCCTGACCCTGCCGCAGACCCTGGAACAGTACGATGTGATGGTGACCCAGGACGACGCGGTGAAAAAAATGTTCCGCGCCGGCCCGGCGGGGATCCGTACCACCCAGGCGTTCTCGCAGGACTGCCGCTGGGATACGCTGGATGACGACCGCGCCGAGGGATGTATCCGTTCTCTGGAACATGCCTACAGTAAAGACGGTGGCCTGGCGGTCCTGTATGGCAACTTTGCCGAAAACGGCTGTATCGTCAAAACCGCCGGCGTGGACGATAGCATCCTGAAATTTACCGGCCCGGCGAAAGTTTATGAAAGCCAGGATGAAGCGGTTGAGGCCATCCTCGGCGGCAAAGTCGTGGAAGGCGACGTCGTGGTTATTCGCTATGAAGGGCCGAAAGGCGGGCCAGGAATGCAGGAGATGCTCTATCCGACCACTTTCCTGAAGTCCATGGGGCTTGGCAAAGCGTGCGCGTTGATCACCGATGGCCGTTTCTCCGGCGGCACCTCCGGGCTTTCCATCGGCCACGTATCGCCGGAAGCCGCGAGCGGCGGCAACATCGCGATCATCGAAGATGGCGACATAATTGCTATCGATATTCCGAACCGCGGTATTCAGCTGCAGCTCAGCGATGCCGAAATCGCCGCCCGTCGCGAAGCGCAAGAAGCGCGTGGCGATAAGGCGTGGACGCCGAAAGACCGCGAGCGCCAGGTCTCCTTCGCGCTGCGCGCTTACGCCAGCCTCGCGACCAGTGCCGACAAGGGCGCCGTGCGCGATAAATCAAAACTTGGGGGTTAATCATGGCCGAGTCGCAACCCCTATCCGCCGCCCCTGAGGGGGCGGAGTATCTCCGGGCGGTACTGCGCGCGCCGGTTTATGAAGCGGTACAGAAAACGCCGCTGCAAAAAATGGATAAGCTCTCTTCGCGGCTGGATAACGTTATTCTGGTGAAACGCGAAGACCGCCAGCCGGTGCATAGCTTTAAGCTGCGCGGCGCCTACGCGATGATGTCCGGCCTGACGGCGGAACAAAAATCAAATGGCGTGATCACCGCTTCGGCGGGTAATCATGCGCAGGGCGTGGCGTTCTCTGCCTCCCGGCTGGGTGTTAAGGCGCTGATCGTGATGCCGGTAGCGACCGCCGATATCAAAGTCGATGCCGTTCGCGGCTTTGGCGGAGAAGTGCTACTGCACGGCGCCAACTTTGACGAAGCGAAAGCCCGCGCGATTGAGCTGGCGCAGCAGCAGGGGTTTACCTGGGTGCCGCCGTTCGATCACCCGATGGTCATCGCCGGTCAGGGAACGCTGGCGCTGGAGCTGCTGCAGCAGGATGCCCACATTGACCGCGTATTCGTCCCGGTTGGCGGCGGCGGTCTGGCGGCAGGCGTGGCGGTGCTTATCAAGCAGCTGATGCCGCAGATTAAAGTGATAGCGGTCGAAGCGGAAGATTCGGCGTGTCTGAAAGCGGCGCTGGATGCCGGTCACCCGGTGGATCTGCCGCGCGTCGGTTTGTTCGCTGAAGGCGTGGCGGTGAAGCGCATCGGCGATGAAACGTTCCGTGTATGCCAGGAGTATCTGGACGACATCATCACCGTCGATAGCGATGCTATCTGCGCGGCGATGAAAGATCTGTTCGAAGATGTGCGGGCGGTAGCGGAGCCCTCCGGCGCGCTGGCGCTGGCGGGGATGAAAAAGTATATCGCCCAGCATAACATCCGCGGCGAGCGTCTGGCTCACATCCTGTCCGGCGCCAACGTTAACTTCCACGGACTACGCTACGTTTCTGAGCGTTGCGAGCTCGGGGAGCAGCGCGAAGCGCTGCTGGCGGTGACGATACCGGAGGAGAAGGGGAGTTTTCTTAAGTTCTGCCAGCTACTGGGTGGCCGTTCAGTCACCGAGTTCAACTACCGTTTTGCCGATGCCAAAGATGCCTGTATTTTCGTTGGCGTGCGGCTGAGCCGCGGGCTGGATGAGCGTAAAGAGATCCTCGATTTACTGAGCGAAGGCGGCTACAGCGTGGTCGATCTTTCCGATGACGAAATGGCGAAACTGCACGTGCGTTATATGGTCGGCGGACGGCCGTCTAAACCGCTGCAGGAGCGCCTGTTTAGCTTCGAGTTCCCGGAATCACCAGGCGCGCTGCTCAAGTTTCTGCACACCCTCGGCACCCACTGGAATATTTCGCTGTTCCACTATCGTAGCCACGGCACCGATTTTGGCCGCGTTCTGGCGGCGTTTGAGCTTGGCGAGCATGAGCCGGACTTCGAAACCCGTCTTAATGAACTGGGCTACGAATGTCATGACGAAACCCATAACCCGGCGTTCCGCTTTTTCCTCGCGGGCTAGTGGTTAGGCAGGATTTTCCAGAACGCATCAATAAGCGGCTCGTACAGCCGCTTTTTTTGTGCGCAGACGCCCAGCTCAAATGGCGTCTTCTCATCGCTGCGATCGAGGATCATCACGCGATTGCGGACCGGCTCGGGGCTGTTTTCCAGCACCACTTCCGGCAGTAGCGCCACGCCGCAGCCGAGGGCGACCATCGATACCATGGCTTCATGGCCGCCGACGGTGGCGTAAATGGATGGATTGCTGATTTTATGGCGACGGAACCACAGCTCGATGCGGCGGCGCACCGGGCCCTGATCGGCCATGATAAACGGCACCGTTGCCCAGTCGGGATGTTCGACCGTCACCTGATTGCGCACCGGGCAGGGCAACGCCGGGGCAATCAGTACCACCGCAAGATTTTCCAGCATCGAAAACGCCACCGAACCTGGCAGCGTCTCCGGCTTACCGGCAATGGCCAGATCGGCTTCCCCAGTGACCACTTTTTCCATCGCATCAGCGGCGTCGCCGGTCGATAACTTTATCTCTACCGAAGGATGCGCGGCGCGAAAGCGATCGAGAATCGGCGGCAGATGGCTGTAAGCGGCGGTCACGGAGCAGAAAATATGTAGCTCGCCGGAGAGCGACGGCCCCTGCTGGTTGATGGCGTGACGCAGTTGCTGATACTGCAATAAAGTCTGCTGGGCAAAGGTGCGGAGTTCTTCGCCGGCCTCGGTTAGGGTTACGGTGCGATTATCGCGAACGAACAGCGGCTGGCCGAGGTCCTCTTCCAGGCGTTGAATCTGCCGCGAAAGCGTGGAGGGGCTGACATGCATAGCCCGCGCGCTGCGGCCAAAATGGCGGCTTTCCGCCAGATGCAGAAAGGTTTTCAGATCGCGTAAATCCATGGCTCAATCCCCTGAAAATAACGTTGCAGTTATTGCAATGTGATGTTGTGAATATATCAATTTTCGCAACGAAATTCCTGTCATATAGTGGGTTCATTCTCGCAAAACGCGAACCGAACAATAAGCACGACAACACAACATCACGAGGTATCACCATGGCTAACTACTTCAACACACTGAATCTGCGCCAGCAGCTGGCTCAGCTGGGCAAATGCCGCTTTATGGGGCGCGATGAATTTGCCGATGGCGCAAGCTATCTTCAGGGTAAAAAAGTAGTCATCGTCGGCTGTGGCGCGCAGGGCCTGAACCAGGGGCTGAACATGCGTGACTCCGGCCTGGATATCTCCTATGCGCTGCGTAAAGAAGCGATCGCCGAGAAGCGCGCATCCTGGCGTAAAGCGACCGAAAACGGCTTCAAAGTGGGTACCTATGAAGAGCTGATCCCGCAGGCTGACCTGGTCGTCAACCTGACTCCGGACAAACAGCACTCTGACGTTGTGCGTTCCGTACAGCCGCTGATGAAAGACGGCGCGGCGTTGGGTTACTCCCACGGCTTCAACATCGTTGAAGTGGGCGAGCAGATCCGCAAAGACATCACCGTGGTGATGGTGGCGCCGAAGTGCCCGGGTACCGAAGTTCGTGAAGAGTACAAACGTGGTTTCGGCGTGCCGACGCTTATCGCCGTACACCCGGAAAACGATCCGAAAGGCGAAGGTATGGCCATTGCTAAAGCCTGGGCAGCGGCGACCGGCGGCCATCGTGCGGGCGTTCTGGAATCCTCCTTCGTGGCGGAAGTAAAATCTGACCTGATGGGCGAGCAGACCATCCTCTGCGGTATGCTGCAGGCGGGTTCTCTGCTGTGCTTCGACAAGCTGGTGGCTGAAGGTACCGATCCGGCCTACGCGGAAAAACTGATTCAGTTCGGTTGGGAAACCATCACCGAAGCGCTGAAGCAAGGCGGCATCACCCTGATGATGGATCGCCTGTCTAATCCGGCGAAACTGCGTGCTTACGCGCTGTCAGAACAGCTGAAAGAGATCATGGCGCCGCTGTTCCAGAAACATATGGATGACATCATCTCCGGCGAATTCTCTTCCGGCATGATGGCTGACTGGGCGAACGACGACAAAAAACTGCTGACCTGGCGTGAAGAGACCGGTAAAACCGCGTTCGAAACCGCGCCACAGTATGAAGGTAAAATCGGCGAGCAGGAGTACTTCGATAAAGGCGTTCTGATGATTGCAATGGTGAAAGCGGGCGTTGAACTGGCCTTCGAAACCATGGTTGATTCCGGCATCATCGAAGAGTCCGCTTACTACGAATCGCTGCACGAGCTGCCGCTTATCGCCAACACAATCGCCCGTAAGCGCCTGTATGAAATGAACGTGGTTATCTCCGATACCGCGGAGTACGGTAACTACCTGTTCTCTTATGCTTGCGTACCGCTGCTGAAAGAGTTCATGACTACTCTGCAGACCGGCGACCTGGGCAAAGCGATTGCCGAAGGCGCGGTGGATAACGCTCAGTTGCGTGACGTGAACGAAGCGATTCGCAGCCACGCTATCGAAGCGGTGGGTAAAAAACTGCGCGGTTATATGACCGATATGAAGCGTATCGCGGTTGCCGGCTGATTCCTCGTCGTCTTTCGACTTGCCGATGCGTTGGCTACGGTACGTACACCCCAGTCACATAGGAATCTATGTTCCTGGGGATGTACTTCCTTGCCGCCTTCCGGCAAGCCGAAATCCATAGAGGAATGGATTTGTTTAGTAGGCCTGATAAGCGAAGCGCCATCAGGCAAAAACCCGGAGATTAAGATCCCCGGGTTTTTTATTATTTCCGGTACAGCACTTTGATGATGTGGTAACCGAACTGGGTATGCAGCGGGCCGGTTGGCTCCAGTTCCGGGCAGGAGAAAACCACTTTATCGAATGCCGGAACCATCTGGCCCTGGCGGAATTCGCCCAGATCGCCGCCGCGTTTTCCTGACGGGCAGATAGAGTGTTTTTTCGCCAGCTTGCCGAAGTCGGCGCCGTTTTTGAGCTGCTCAAGCAGATCGAGAGCCAGTTTCTCTTCTTTTACCAGGATATGCAGTGCTGCCGCTGTTTTAGCCATGATTGCGCCTTGATTGAGTTGGGATAAATCAGGGCGCCATAGTAACACGCGCTAGCGGCGATACAGCACCTTGATGATATGGTAGCCAAATTTGGTTTGTACCGGGCCATAGGGTTTGAGCAGCGGACAGCTGAACACGGCCTTATCAAACGGAGCGACCATTGCGCCCTGCTGGAACTCCCCCAGATCGCCGCCATGGCGTCCTGACGGACATTTTGAGTAGCGCTTCGCCAGATGATCGAAGCTGACGCCCCGTTCAAGCTTGGCGAGGATCTCGTGTGCCAGTTTTTCTTCTTTAACCAGAATATGCAGGGCCGCTGCGCTTTTTGCCATTACTGGAGCCTCAGGATGAATTGCGTGGCTGACACTTTACCATCAGCCGGTAAATCTCGGCCTCGCTTTCTGCTACAATCCACACCCCGTTCGAAGATTGAGCAATATTCCCATGCGTTTAAACCCTGGCCAACAACAAGCCGTCGAATTCGTTACCGGACCGTGCCTGGTGCTGGCGGGCGCCGGTTCCGGTAAGACCCGCGTTATTACGAATAAAATCGCCCACCTGATCCGCGGCTGCGGTTATCAGGCGCGCCATATCGCGGCCGTCACCTTTACTAACAAGGCTGCCCGCGAAATGAAAGAGCGCGTCGGGCAAACGCTGGGGCGAAAAGAGGCGCGCGGGCTAATGATTTCCACCTTCCACACCCTGGGGCTGGATATCATCAAACGTGAATACGCCGCGCTGGGAATGAAATCTAACTTTTCTTTGTTCGATGATACTGACCAGGTCGCGCTGCTCAAAGAGCTCACCGAAGGGTTGATCGAAGATGACAAAGTGGTGTTGCAGCAGCTGATCTCGACGATCTCCAACTGGAAAAACGATCTGAAAACGCCGGCGCAGGCGGCGGCTGGCGCGAAAGGCGAACGGGACCGCATCTTCGCCCACTGCTATGGGCTCTATGATGCGCATATGAAGGCCTGCAACGTCCTCGATTTTGACGATCTTATTCTACTGCCGACGCTTCTGTTGCAGCGCAATGAAGAGGTGCGCGAACGTTGGCAGAACAAGATCCGTTACCTGCTGGTGGATGAGTATCAGGATACCAACACCAGCCAGTATGAGCTGGTGAAGCTGCTGGTGGGGCAGCGCGCGCGCTTTACCGTGGTGGGTGATGATGACCAGTCGATCTACTCGTGGCGCGGCGCGCGGCCGCAGAACCTGGTGCTGTTAAGCCAGGATTTTCCGGCGCTGCAGGTGATCAAACTTGAACAGAACTACCGTTCATCAGGGCGTATTCTGAAGGCTGCCAACATTTTGATCGCCAATAACCCGCACGTGTTTGAAAAGCGGCTGTTCTCAGAACTTGGCTACGGTACCGAGCTGAAAGTGCTCTCCGCCAATAACGAAGATCATGAAGCGGAGCGCGTCGCTGGCGAACTGATTGCCCACCACTTTATTAATAAAACAAACTACAAAGATTACGCCATCCTTTATCGCGGCAATCACCAGTCGCGGGTCTTTGAAAAGATGCTGATGCAGAACCGCATCCCGTACAAAATCTCGGGCGGCACCTCGTTCTTCTCGCGTCCGGAAATTAAAGATCTGCTGGCCTATCTGCGCGTACTCACCAACCCGGATGACGACAGCGCCTTCCTGCGTATCGTCAATACGCCGAAGCGAGAGATTGGCCCGGCGACCTTGCAAAAACTGGGCGAATGGGCGATGAGCCGCAATAAAGGCTTATTCACCGCCAGCTTTGATATGGGGTTAAGCCAGACGCTGACCGGGCGCGGGTATGAATCCCTCACTCGTTTCACCCACTGGCTGCGGGAAATTCAGCAACTGGCCGAGCGTGAACCAGTCAATGCCGTGCGGGATTTAATTCGCGGGATTGATTATGAGTCCTGGCTATATGAAACCTCGCCGAGCCCGAAAGCCGCGGAAATGCGGATGAAAAACGTCAACCAGCTGTTCACCTGGATGACCGAAATGCTGGAAGGCAGCGAGATAGATGAGCCGATGACGCTGACGCAGGTGGTTACCCGCTTTACCCTGCGCGATATGATGGAACGCGGCGAATCGGATGAAGAGCTGGATCAGGTGCAGTTGATGACCCTGCATGCCTCAAAAGGGCTGGAGTTCCCGTATGTTTACCTGGTGGGAATGGAAGAGGGATTGCTGCCGCATCAGAGCAGTATCGATGAAGATAATGTTGATGAAGAACGGCGTCTGGCCTATGTAGGTATCACGCGCGCGCAGAAAGAGTTGACCTTTACGCTCTGTAAGGAGCGTCGTCAGTATGGCGAGCTGGTACGCCCGGAGCCGAGCCGTTTTCTGCTTGAGCTCCCGCAAGACGATCTGATTTGGGAGCAGGAGCGGAAAGTCATCTCTGCGGAAGAACGTATGCATAAAGGCCAGGCCAACGTTGCGAATATCAAGGCGATGCTGGCGAAGGCGAAAAAGGGCTAACGTTTCAGGCGACAAACTGCTGCCATGTGGTGGAAAATGGCATCACCAGCAGCAGCGACGGCAGCATGTTGGCGGTGGGGAAATGGCGAATACCGCAAAGCCGAAAACCGGTCGCCAGCATAATAATACCGCCGCAGGCAGTAAAATCAGCGATCATCGATGGGCTTATCAACGTCATAATAAACGTGGCGGCGAAGAACAGAATCACGAAGATGATCAGCTGGGGAATAAAAATCGCGGTGATAATGTAGCCCAGCGTCGAAGCGAAAATGGCGGCGGTGAAAAAGTCGAGTATCGACTTGGTCAGCAGAATGGTCGGGTCGCCGGTCATCCCTTCGGTTAGGGCGCCAAAAATACCGGTACCGCTGGCGCAGAACAGGATCAGCACCGCGATAAACTGGTTCATAAAATCCTCCGCTTCTACGCCTGCGTTGTTTTGGCCTGGAAAAATGCGCTCGATGGGCGTTCGCAGCTGTGTTCCCGCCCGCTCAATCCACTTCTCAATATTCAACAGGCCGCCAATAATCGTGCCGATGATAACGGCCAGCGCAATGGGTGGCAGATTGATGAGTTTGTTAAGGAAGAACACGCCCATACTGATAGAGATTAACCCGGAAATAAGCGGTAGCGTTTTCTTAAAGTGATCCGGGATAAATCGGTTGAGTGAGGCGCCTGCAATCGCGCCGACGAGTAATGAACCGCTGCAAACAAAAATACCTACCGGCATAGTATATTCTCCCTGTAATAAAATCAGGGCCTGAGAACAGGCCCTGTCGATTTATTTTTTATTATTTGATATTAAATACGCGGCTGGCATTGCCCCAGGCTATTTTTTCTTTCAGCCCTTCATCCATTTCTAACGGATCAAACCAGTCGCAGGCCTGATGAATATCTTCATAAGGGTAATCTACGGAGAACATCACGCGATCGGCACCCATTACTTCAATCGCATTATTTAGCGAGTGAGTATTAAAATGACCGCTGGTGGTGACAATAAAGTTATTTTGCAGATAGTGCATTAACGGTTTTTCCGCCTTGCCCAAACCGCAGCCGAAACGCTGACGATAGAGGCGATGTTGAGTGCGCGGCAGCATGTGTACCAGTCCTTCACCGAGGTGTCCCAGCACCAGGTTAAGATTCGGATAACGGTCGAACAGGCCGCTCATCATCAGGCGAATAGCGTGAACGGCGGTTTCCTGCGCAAAGCCCCAGGCGGAACCGATTAGGCTTTCGTAACCGGTATAAATCCCGCGCGCCGGGCCTTCCAGCGGTTCACGCGGATGCAGGTACACCGGCACGTTTAGCTCGTTGACTTTATCCCAGAATACCAGCATGGATTCATCATCAAGATACAGGCCATGTTCGCTGTCTTTGACGTTGGTGTAGCCGTTAATCAGCGCGCCTTTCATGCCCAGTTTTTTCACCGCGCGCTCCAGCTCTTCCGCCGCAGCTTCCGGGTTTTGTAACGCCAGCGTGGCGAACGCGCTAAATTTATCCGGATTCGGTTTTACATAATTATCAACGATAAAGTCGTTAGTGTCGCGAGCGAAAGAGACCGCTTTGGCTTTATCTAAAATAGATTGCGCGCCGGGTGAAGTCAGAGAAAGAATAACGTGGTCAATATTACGTTGCGCCATTTCTTCGAGTTGAATGCTGCGGTCAAGCAGGCGGCGCTCTACGTCTTGCATATATTCGCTACCGTTACGGTTAGCTTCGCCGGTCGAATCCCATAAACGGTTATTTTCAGGAGTAGATACATGTTCTTCTAAAGCGATTTTTCCGCGCATGATAGGTTCCTTTATTTATTCGGTCGATATGAACTGATGCGGGGAGATTAAAATGTTTGACGTATTGACAGCAATAAACCAAATAGAATATAGCGTATCAGAAATCCTAATACAGCCGCTTATTTTATGATTTAAATGCTAATAGAACCGCCTGAGGCGGCAAGATCTACAATCTGCTTGCGCAGCCAGATATGCCCAGGATCGCGGTGCAGACGCTGGTGCCAGACCTGGCGAATCGCGATGTTAGCCAGTGAGAAAGGTAGCGGCCAGCTGCGGCAGGGGTAACGCCTGGTGATGTGGCGCGCCAGCTGCTCCGGCACCACCGCGATCATCTCGCTGCCGGCAACCAGCTCGCCCGCGCCTAAAAAGCTGGGCAGCGTCAATGCGATACGCCGCGGCATACTGTGTTCCGCCAGCAGTTTATCAATGTCGCCGTGGGCGGTGCCGTTGACGCGAACCGCAAGGTGCTTTTCCTGACGCCAGTCTTCGGCGCTGAACCGATGACGAATGCGCGGGTGATTGTCCGCTGCCAGACAAACATACGACTGATCGAACAGATGCTGCTGATAGACGCTCTCCGGCAGTTGGGTAAGATAGCCGATCGCCAAATCACATTTCCCTGATTCCAGCGCGCTAAGCGTCTGATCGTCAATATTCAGCACCGTAAAGGTGATGCCGCTGGCGTCCAGCCGCTGGAGCTGGCTTTGCAGCAAAGGAAGAAGCGTCATCTGGCTGATATCGGTCATGCCGATGGTGAAGTTACGGTTGCTCTCCTGCGGGATAAATTCCGGCTTAGCCGCCAGATCGGTATCGGCCAGTTGCAAAAGAGTAAAAATGGTGGGGGCGATAGCGTCCGCGCGCGGCGTTGGCGCCATGCGTTGTCCAACGCGCACAAACAGCGGGTCGTCAAAGTGCTCGCGTAGCTTTTTTAGCAGCAGGCTACCGGTTGGCTGACTGATATCGAGTGCTTCCGCCGCCGGAGAAACATTCCCCAAACGGTAGAGCGCGGAGAAAAAGCGTAGTGATTTGAAATCCAGTTCTTCCCGCATGCGCCCTCCTGGCTGGAAATTACCTCGCCGTGTCGTCGTTGATCAACAGCGCCCAGTGGACATAGCTTTGCCACTGACACTCTTGCTCGACCATTTCCCGGCCCAGCGGATGTTCCTTCAGCCAGTCATCCGGCAGCGTCAGCGTCAGTTTTTCGTCGTCGGCGGCAAGTTGAATGGCTGGCAGGAGATCGTCGCGCCGGCGGCTGGCAAACAGAATCGCCAGCCGTAGCAGGCGACACAAATGTTCGGCAACGCGCGGCGGTACCGCGTTTTGCTGATGGAGCGAAGAAAGATCGATGGCGTTAGTCTGGTTGAGCAGCAGCGTGGCGATGAGCTTCTTCTGCGCCGGGGTAAAACCGGGCAGGTCGAGGTTATTGACCAGATAGGCGGCGTGCTGCGGCGCGCGTTTAAAATCAACGCTCAGGCCAATTTCATGAAGCGCACAGGCGCTGACGAGTAAATCGCGGCTTAGCGGATCCAGCTCCCAGCCGCTGTCCAGTTGATCAACCAGATGGGTGGCCAGATTAGCCACCCGTTGCGCCTGTTCAGTATCGATCATAAAGCGCCGCTGAATATTACGCAGCGTGCGGCTACGAATATCCTGATCGACAGAAAGGTGCAACATGCCGTAGACCAGGCCTTCGCGTAATGCGCCGCCAGCCAGCGTCATGCACTGAATATTCAGTTCGCTAAAGATAGCAATCAGAATGGCAAGGCCGCTCGGAAAAACCAGTGCGCGTTCGAGCGTCAGCCCTTCGATTTCCAGCTCTTCGAGTCGGCCGCACTGGATGGCGCGCTGCTTAAGCTGCTGTAGCTTGCTGAGGGTGATGCGCTCATCCATTCCCTGCGCCATCATAATTTCCTGCAGCGCCTGCACGGTGCCTGAAGCGCCGACGCACACTTTCCAGCCGTGGTAACGCAGGACATCAGCGATTGGAAGCAGCACATCGCGCGCCGCCGCTTCCGCGAGATCGAAGTTTTCTTTCGTCAGGCTACGGTCGGCAAAGTAGCGTTCAAGCCAGGTGACGCAGCCCATCGACAGGCTGAACAGCGAGGTCGTTTGCGCGCCGGTGCCGGTCACCAGTTCAGTGCTGGCGCCACCGATATCCACCACCAGACGCTGATCGGCGCCGCCGGTGGTATGGGCTACGCCCTGGTAGATCAGGCGGGCTTCTTCCTCACCGCTAATCACCTGGACGGGGCAACCGAGGATTTCCTGCGCCTTCGCCAGAAATTCGCCGGCGTTGACCGCCAGACGCAGGGTGGCGGTGGCGACGACGCGAATTTGCGCCGAAGGAATATCCTGCAGACGTTCGGCAAACAGGCGTAAGCACTGCCAGCCGCGCTCCATCGCTTCTGCGGAGAGCGCATTGTCGCTATTCAGGCCGGCAGCCAGACGCACCTTGCGCTTAATGCGGCTCAGGGTCTGAATACTGCCCGCCACCTCGCGCACCACCAACATATGAAAACTATTGGAGCCAAGGTCGATGGCGGCATACAGCGAGGTGGAACTCATACTCTTCATCTTTCAGGCAGCTCCTGTGTCGACTGGGCTTCGTTGCCCGGGATAATCTCCGTGGCGCATCCTGAAAAATTTCGTGTATGGCATAGATATTAACCTGAGCGACGACGATTACGAGGCGGGCCATTACGGCGCGGGCCATTACCGGGGCGGGTGCGCGTTAAACGCAGCGGCTTCGGTAAATCGGTCATCAGCGCGTCCGGATTGTACTTGCTGACCGGGATCGAATGGCCGATATAGGTTTCGATTGCCGGCAGGTTCAGCGCGTATTCTTCACAGGCCAGGCTGATGGAGTGCCCGCTGGCGCCCGCGCGGCCGGTACGGCCGATACGGTGGACATAGTCTTCGCAGTCATCCGGCAGGTCATAGTTAAAGACATGGGTGACGGCTGGGATATGCAGGCCGCGAGCGGCTACGTCGGTCGCAACCAGAATATCGAGATCGCCGCGGGTGAACTCTTCGAGAATACGCAGGCGTTTTTTCTGCGCCACGTCGCCGGTCAGCAGGCCGACGCGATGTCCATCTGCCGCCAGATGGCCCCAGATATCTTCACAACGATGCTTGGTGTTGGCGAAAACAATAGCGCGGTCGGGCCACTCTTCTTCCAGCAGCGTCTGCAGCAGGCGCATTTTTTCGTCGTTGGAAGGATAGAACAACTCTTCTTTAATGCGGTGGCCGGTTTTCTGTTCCGGTTCGACTTCAACGTACTCGGCGTTGTTCATCTGTTCGAATGCCAGTTCGCGTACGCGATAAGACAGCGTGGCGGAGAACAGCATGTTCAGGCGCTGAGTGGCCGGCGGCATGCGGCGGAATAGCCAGCGGATATCTTTAATAAAGCCGAGATCGTACATGCGATCGGCTTCGTCGAGCACGACAACCTGAATGGCGCCGAGATTAATGTGGTTTTGTTTGGCGTAATCGATCAGACGACCGGTGGTGCCGATCAGAATATCAACGCCGCTTTCCAGTACTTTCAGCTGCTTATCGTAGCCGTCGCCGCCGTAAGCCAGACCGAGCTTCAGACCGGTGGCCTGCGCCAGCGGTTCGGCGTCAGCGTGAATCTGTACCGCCAGCTCGCGCGTTGGCGCCATGATCAGCGCGCGCGGTTGGTTAACCTGGCGGTCTGCGATGGCCGGGTGAGAGAGAAGATAATGAAACGTTGACGTCAGAAACGCCATCGTTTTACCGGTACCGGTTTGCGCCTGCCCGGCGACATCGCGGCCTTCCAGCGTGAGCGGAAGGGCGAGAGCCTGAATGGGTGTGCAATTATGAAACCCTTTTTTTTCAAGGGCTTCGACAACTGCCGGGTGCAGGGCGAAGTCGGAAAACTTCTGTTCTGTCAAATGTGTTTTGCTCATAGTGTGGTAGAATATCAGCTAACTATTGCATTAAGAAAGCGTATCCGGTGAAATAACGTCAACCTTTCGTTGGCGATATACGAAATTATTCAAGGTGCGTCTCCGGCTACTGAATGGATCCCGGAAAGCTTAGACTACTAAGCGCAACGGGGGCGGTAAATCTGCCGCAGGTAGATTTGCAGACAGTGCGCTTAAGCATCGGCGGTGGTGGTCCATGGTGGATCCATTCCCGCAGGTAGCTTATAAAAGAGGCATCCTGAAGAATAGCGTGCATAACGTAGCATCAACACGTCGTTGATGACTGCGACACCAACACACCAGGCTTATTCCTGTGGAGTTATATATGAGCGATAAAATTATTCACCTGACTGACGACAGTTTTGACACGGACGTACTCAAGGCTGACGGGCTGACCCTCGTCGATTTCTGGGCAGAGTGGTGTGGTCCGTGCAAAATGATCGCCCCGATTCTGGATGAGATCGCTGAAGAGTATCAAGGCAAACTGACCGTGGCTAAACTGAACATCGATCAGAACCCGGGCACGGCGCCGAAGTACGGCATCCGCGGCATCCCGACGCTGCTGCTGTTCAAAAACGGCGAAGTCGCGGCGACTAAAGTCGGCGCGCTGTCCAAAGGCCAACTGAAAGAGTTCCTCGACGCCAACCTGGCGTAATCGGTTTGCCATTCCGGCGTCCGGATTCCTATTTTTTGTGGAACTCTGGACGCCCGGCCTGAGTCGTGCTAAGTTAATTCCAGACTTCGTTTTAAACATACCTATTGTTTGAATCTTGTTTTACCCAAAGCGTCCCGCAGACTATGCGCGTGAGGCTAATAATTCCGGGCTTATCACTCATTCCGTCTTGTCGTTTCAGTTCTGCGTTCTTTCCTGTGACCAGGCAACGTACAGACACGAGATGAAGCCGCTAACAGGCATGGATGTTCCTGCCATACCATTCACAACATTAAGTTCGAGATTTACCCCGAGTTTAAGAACCCACACCACTATGAATCTTACCGAATTAAAGAATACGCCGGTTTCTGAGCTGATTACTCTCGGCGAAAATATGGGGCTGGAAAACCTGGCTCGTATGCGTAAGCAGGATATTATTTTTGCCATCCTCAAGCAGCATTCAAAGAGTGGCGAAGATATCTTTGGCGATGGCGTACTGGAGATACTGCAGGATGGATTTGGATTCCTCCGCTCAGCAGACAGCTCCTACCTCGCCGGTCCAGACGACATCTACGTATCCCCCAGCCAAATCCGCCGCTTCAACCTCCGCACTGGTGACACCATTTCCGGTAAGATTCGTCCTCCTAAAGAGGGTGAACGTTACTTCGCGCTGCTGAAAGTTAACGAAGTTAACTACGACAAGCCGGAAAACGCGCGTAACAAGATTCTGTTCGAGAACTTAACGCCGCTGCACGCGAATTCACGCCTGCGTATGGAGCGTGGTAATGGTTCTACCGAAGACTTAACCGCTCGCGTACTGGATCTGGCATCGCCGATTGGCCGCGGCCAGCGTGGTCTGATCGTCGCGCCGCCGAAAGCCGGTAAAACCATGCTGCTGCAGAACATCGCGCAGAGCATCGCGTACAACCATCCTGACTGCGTGCTGATGGTGTTGCTTATCGACGAACGTCCGGAAGAAGTGACCGAGATGCAGCGTCTGGTTAAAGGTGAAGTTGTCGCTTCTACCTTCGACGAACCGGCATCTCGTCACGTGCAGGTTGCCGAAATGGTTATCGAGAAAGCGAAACGTCTGGTTGAGCACAAAAAAGACGTTATTATCCTGCTCGACTCCATCACCCGTCTGGCTCGTGCCTACAACACCGTGGTTCCGGCTTCCGGTAAAGTGCTGACCGGTGGTGTGGACGCCAACGCCCTGCATCGTCCGAAGCGTTTCTTCGGTGCGGCGCGTAACGTGGAAGAGGGCGGCAGCCTGACCATCATCGCTACCGCGCTTATCGATACCGGCTCTAAAATGGATGAAGTTATCTACGAAGAGTTTAAAGGCACCGGTAACATGGAACTGCACCTCTCCCGTAAGATTGCGGAAAAACGCGTCTTCCCGGCTATCGACTACAACCGTTCCGGTACCCGTAAAGAAGAGCTGCTGACCACCCAGGAAGAGCTGCAGAAAATGTGGATCCTGCGCAAAATCATCCATCCAATGGGTGAAATCGACGCAATGGAGTTCCTCATTAACAAGCTGGCGATGACCAAAACTAACGACGACTTCTTCGATATGATGAAGCGTTCGTAGGACGGAATACGCCGAAAAAACGCCACGCGATTGCGTGGCGTTTTGTTTTGTAGCTTTGTATGATCCAGGCGGGAAAAGCACCGCCAGCGTTGACGTATGATATGCGCGGCGGGTTAAGCAGAAAGGACTTTAACAGTCTAAAATATATACAATAAATTTGTAATGTTCTGCTTTTCCCCTTCAGGAGTGGAGACATCATCGTTATACTCCCCGGATTAACTATGCTGAGAGCACATGTGTTGTGAATTTACTCACTGCTATTACTGAATTAATCAGTGTTTTCTTATTCACGACCCTGTTTATATTTGTTGCCCGTAAAGCAGCGAAAAAAATTGGGTTAGTGGATAAGCCAAACTATCGGAAACGGCATCAAGGTTTGATTCCGTTAGTTGGTGGTATCTCAGTTTATGCCGGTATTTGTTTTACCTTTGCGATCGCCGATTATTATATCCCTCATGCCACGCTGTATCTGGCCTGCGCGGGGGTGCTGGTGTTGGTCGGCGCGTTGGATGACCGATTTGATATCAGCGTAAAAATTCGTGCGGTTATTCAGGCCGCGATAGCCGTTATCATGATGACGGCGGGTAATCTGCATCTCAGCAGCCTCGGCTATATTTTCGGTTCGTGGGAGTTAGTCCTCGGCCCCTTTGGTTTTTTCCTCACGCTTTTCGCCGTTTGGGCGGCAATCAACGCCTTCAATATGGTGGATGGCATTGACGGGTTGCTCGGCGGGCTTTCGTCCGTCTCCTTCGCGGCAACCGGCATCATCTTATGGTTTGATGGCCAGTACAGCCTGGCGATGTGGTGTTTTGCGATGATCGCCGCCATTCTGCCCTATATTTTACTTAATCTTGGCGCGCTTGGACGTCGCTATAAAGTGTTTATGGGTGATGCCGGCAGTACCATGATTGGCTTCACCATTATCTGGATCCTGCTGGAGACGACGCAGGGCAAAACGCATCCCATCAGCCCGGTAACGGCGCTGTGGATTATTGCGATTCCACTGATGGATATGGTGGCGATTATGTATCGCCGCCTGCGAAAGGGGATGAGCCCGTTTTCGCCAGATCGTCAGCATATTCATCATTTGATCATGCGTGCCGGGTTTACTTCCCGGCAGGCCTTTGTCCTGATTACGCTGGCTGCCGCTTTACTGGCGCTGGTCGGCGTAGTGGCGGAATACACCCGTATTGTTCCTGAATGGGTGATGTTAATACTCTTTTTGTTTGCTTTTTTACTTTATGGCTACTGCATTAAGCGCGCATGGAAAGTGGCGCGTCTGGTTAAGCGCATTAGACGCAGAATTCGGCGACACAGCGGCAATAATCCAAATTTAACCAAGTAAAACTGGGGAAGTGATGACTCAACCATTACCGGGAGCACAAGCAGTGAACGTTGAGAACGAACTGGATATTCGCGGGCTGTTTCGCGCCTTATGGGCAGGAAAAGGCTGGATAGTCGGCATCGCCGTGCTGTTCGCGCTGATCGTTCTTATTTATTCCTTTTTTGCTCGCCAGGAGTGGAGCGCGACGGCAATTACCGACCGGCCGACCGTCAATATGCTGGGCGGATACTATTCGCAACAGCAGTTCTTACGTAACCTGGATATCAAAGCCGATCTGGCTTCGGTAGACCAACCTTCCGCCATGGATGAGGCATATAAAGAGTTTATTATGCAACAGGCGTCATGGGATACCCGCCGTGACTTCTGGCTGCAGACCGATTACTACAAGCAGCGCCAGTCAGGCAACTCACGCGCGGATGCCGCGATGCTTGACGATCTGATTAACGATATTCAGTTTATCCCCGGCGACCCGCTGAAAAGCGTCAATGACAGCATCAAGCTGACGGCGGAGACCGCGCCAGATGCCAATAATCTGCTGCGTCAGTACGTCGCTTTCGCCAGCCAACGCGCCGCTGGTCATCTTAATGATGAGCTGAAGGGCGCCTGGGCGGCGCGTACGGTACAGATGAAAGCGCAGGTGAAGCGTCAGGAAGAGGTGGCAAGCGAGATCTACAACCGCCGCGTGCAGAGCGTCGAGCAGGCGTTGAAAATCGCCCAGCAACATAACATTTCCCGCAGCGAGACCGATGTTCCGGCGGAACAGCTGCCGGCCTCCGAACTCTTCTTACTTGGCCGGCCGATGCTGCAGGCGCGCCTCGAAAATCTGCAGGCCGTAGGGCCGGAATACGATCTCGACTATGACCAGAACCGCGCCATGCTGAACACGCTAAACGTTGGCCCGACGCTGGATCCACGTTTTCAGACTTACAGATATTTGCGTACGCCGGAAGAACCTGTAAAACGCGATAGCCCGCGGCGTGTATTTCTGATGATCATGTGGGGGATTGTGGGCGCGCTCATCGGCGCAGGCGTGGCGTTAGCACGTCGTCGTGTCCAGTGAATGGGGCCTGTGATGAAGGCTCCGCGCCATCATCACCTAATCGAAGAGAATCGATGTGAAAGTACTAACTGTATTTGGCACGAGACCAGAAGCCATCAAGATGGCGCCGCTGGTCCATGCGCTGGCAAAGGATCCTCATTTTGAGGCAAAGGTTTGCGTAACCGCGCAGCATCGGGAGATGCTCGATCAGGTGTTGAAACTGTTTTCGATTACGCCGGACTACGATCTGAACATTATGCAGCCGGGTCAGGGATTAACCGAGATCACCTGCCGCATTCTACAAGGTTTAAAGCCGGTACTGGAGTCGTTTAAGCCGGACGTGGTGCTGGTACATGGCGATACCACGACGACGATGGCGGCCAGCCTGGCGGCGTTTTATCAGCGCATCCCGGTGGGCCACGTGGAAGCGGGCCTGCGTACCGGCGACCTGAACTCGCCGTGGCCGGAAGAGGGTAACCGCACGCTGACCGGGCGTCTGGCGATGTACCATTTCGCCCCGACCGCCACCTCGCGCGATAACCTGCTGCGGGAAAATATTAACGAAGAACGCATTACCGTCACCGGCAATACGGTGATCGATGCGTTGTTCTGGGTTCGCGATCGTGTCCTTGGCGACGAGGCGCTGCGCAATGAACTGATGCAGCGCTACCCGTTCCTCGAAGAGGATAAGAAATTAATTCTGGTGACCGGCCACCGCCGCGAGAGCTTTGGTCTCGGCTTCGAGCACATTTGCCATGCGCTGGCGGATATCGCCAGCCATCACCCTGATGTACAGATTGTTTATCCGGTTCACCTGAACCCGAACGTCAGCGAGCCGGTTAACCGTATTCTCGGGCATGTCGCTAACGTGAAATTAATTGATCCGCAGGATTACCTGCCGTTCGTCTGGCTGATGAATCGCGCATGGCTGATTCTGACCGATTCCGGCGGGATTCAGGAAGAAGCGCCGTCGCTTGGGAAACCGGTACTGGTGATGCGCGAAATGACGGAGCGCCCGGAGGCGGTCGCCGCAGGCACCGTACGTCTGGTCGGCACCGACAGGCAGCGTATCGTCGATGAAGTCACCCGTCTGCTGCAGGATGATGCCGCCTGGCAGGCAATGAGTCGGGCCCATAACCCTTACGGCGATGGTCAGGCATGCGATCGTATTTTATCCGCTCTTAAAAATAATCAGGTAACGCTATGAGTTTTTCTACCATTTCAGTGATTGGCCTTGGGTATATTGGTCTGCCAACCGCTGCCGCATTTGCTTCCCGGCAACGGCGGGTGGTTGGCGTGGACATCAATCAACACGCCGTTGAGACCATTAACCGTGGTGAGATTCATATCGTCGAGCCGGATTTAGCGAGCGTCGTAAAAACGGCGGTTGAACAGGGATATTTAAGCGCCACCACCGTGCCGGTGGAGTCGGACGCCTACCTGATTGCCGTCCCGACGCCGTTTAAAGGTGGGCATGAGCCAGATATGGCCTTTGTTGAATCCGCCGCTAAATCTATTGCCCCGACCCTGAAGAAAGGAGCGTTGGTGATCCTGGAATCCACTTCGCCGGTCGGTTCGACTGAACAGATGGCCGAGTGGCTGGCGGCGATGCGCCCCGATCTCAGCTTCCCACAGCAGGTGGGCGAGGCGGCCGACGTTAATGTCGCCTACTGTCCGGAGCGCGTGCTGCCGGGGCAGGTGATGGTTGAGCTCATCAAAAACGACCGCGTTATTGGCGGCATGTCGCCGGTCTGCTCGGCGCGTGCCAGTGAGCTGTATAAAATTTTCCTTGAAGGCGAATGCGTAGTGACTAACTCGCGCACTGCGGAAATGTGCAAGCTGACGGAAAACAGCTTCCGCGACGTCAACATCGCCTTTGCTAACGAACTATCGCTGATTTGCGCCGACCAGGGGATCAACGTCTGGGAACTGATCCGCCTGGCGAACCGCCATCCGCGCGTCAATATTCTGCAGCCGGGTCCGGGCGTCGGCGGCCACTGTATCGCCGTCGACCCGTGGTTTATCGTGGCGCAAAACCCGCAACAGGCGCGTCTGATTCGCACCGCGCGCGAGGTTAACGACCACAAGCCGGAATGGGTTATCGAACGGGTGAAAGCACAGGTTGCCGAGTGCCTGAATGCCAGCAATAAACGCGCCAGCGAACTGACTATTGCCTGCTTCGGCCTGGCCTTTAAGCCTAACATTGATGATCTACGTGAAAGCCCGGCGATGGAAATTGCCGCGCAGATCGCCCGCTGGCACAGCGGCGCGACGCAGGTGGTTGAGCCCAACATTCACACGCTGCCGAAGAAGCTTGATGGCCTGTGTACGCTGGCGACCCTTGATAATGCGCTGGCGAGCGCCGATGTGCTGGTGATGCTGGTCGATCACAACGAGTTTAAAGCCGTTAGCGGCGATAGCGTTACCCAGGCCTATATCATCGACACCAAAGGAGTGTGGCGGTGAGAACGATTCTGGTCACCGGCGGTGCGGGCTTTATTGGCTCCGCGGTAGTGCGTGAAATCATCCAGCACACCGCCGATCGCGTCGTGGTCGTGGATAAGCTGACCTATGCCGGCAATTTGATGTCGCTGGCGCCGGTGGCGCAGGATGCGCGTTTTGCCTTTGAACAGGTGGATATCTGTAACCGAGCCGAGCTGGATCGCATCTTCCAACAGCATCAACCCGATACGGTGATGCATCTGGCGGCGGAAAGCCATGTCGATCGTTCTATTGATGGCCCGGCGGCGTTTATTGAGACTAATATCGTCGGTACCTATACGCTGCTGGAAGCCGCGCGCAGCTGGTGGAATACGCTGGCGGCGGAGCAAAAATCGGCGTTTCGCTTTCATCATATCTCGACGGACGAAGTGTATGGCGATCTGCATGGCAGCGATGATTTCTTTACCGAGACCACGCCTTATGCGCCAAGCAGCCCTTATTCGGCCTCGAAAGCCAGTAGCGACCATCTGGTGCGCGCCTGGCAGCGTACCTACGGCCTGCCGACGCTTATCACTAATTGCTCGAATAACTACGGCCCGTATCACTTCCCGGAGAAGCTGATCCCGTTGATTATTCTCAACGCGCTGGCGGGAAAACCGCTACCGGTTTACGGTAACGGCCAACAAATTCGCGACTGGCTGTACGTCGAGGATCACGCCAGAGCGCTGTATCTGGTGGCGACCCGCGGCGAGCCGGGCGAAACTTACAATATCGGCGGTCATAACGAGCGTAAAAACATCGAGGTGGTGGAAACCATTTGCGAACTGCTCGAAGAGCTGGCGCCGCATAAACCGCAGGGCGTGGCGCATTATCGCGATCTGATTACCTTCGTCGCTGACCGGCCAGGCCACGATCTGCGTTATGCGATTGACGCGGCGAAGATTGCACGCGAGCTGGGCTGGACGCCGGATGAGACCTTTACTTCCGGTATGCGCAAAACTGTCCAGTGGTATCTGGCAAATGAGGCATGGTGGCGACAGGTTCAGGACGGTAGCTATCAGGGCGAGCGTCTTGGGCTGCACGGCTAACTGGCCCAGGGGGGCATGATGAAAGGTATTATTCTGGCAGGCGGTTCCGGTACGCGCCTGCATCCCATCACGCGCGGCGTGTCGAAACAGCTATTGCCGATTTACGACAAGCCGATGATTTACTACCCGCTGTCGGTGTTAATGCTGGCCGGGATCCGTGAAATCCTTATCATCACCACGCCGGAAGATCAGCGCGATTTCCAACGCCTGCTCGGCGATGGTTCCGAGTTTGGTATCCAATTGCACTATGCCGTTCAGCCGACGCCGGATGGTTTAGCCCAGGCGTTTATCATCGGGGAAGCGTTTCTCAACGGCGAACCGGCGTGCCTGGTGTTAGGCGATAATATCTTCTTTGGCCAGAGCTTTAGTCCTAAGCTGCGTAGCGTCGCAACCCGCACCGAAGGGGCGACGGTATTTGGCTATCAGGTGATGGATCCTGAGCGCTTCGGCGTGGTGGAGTTTGATGACAACTTCCGCGCCTTGTCGCTGGAGGAAAAGCCGAAACAACCGAAGTCGAACTGGGCGGTCACCGGGCTTTATTTCTACGATGGAAAAGTGGCCGAGTATGCCAAACGGGTCAAACCGTCCGAGCGCGGCGAGCTGGAAATTACCTCCATCAACCAGATGTATCTTGAGGATGGCGCGTTAACCGTCGAGCTGCTTGGGCGCGGCTTTGCGTGGTTGGATACCGGCACGCACGATAGTCTGATTGAAGCCAGCATGTTTGTGCAGACGGTAGAAAAGCGGCAGGGCTTTAAAATCGCCTGTCTGGAAGAAATTGCCTGGCGTAACGGCTGGCTTGACGATGACGGCGTCAAACGCGCCGCGAAGCGGCTGGAAAAAACCGGCTATGGCCAATACTTGCTGGATCTCCTCCGTGCCCGCCCGCGCCAGTATTGAAGCGCTGGAGTGGGAAAACCGCTTCTTCGCCGTTAATAGCGGCATCGTTCGCTTTGACGAGCGCGCGCCGCTGCTCACCGCTGAAACCCTGGCGGGATGGTCGCGAGTGCAGGCGAAAGTCGCCGCCAGCGACACCGCCCGGCTGGATGCGCTACAGGAGATCGGTTTTCAACTGGTGGAAGGCGAGGTCGATCTGGCGTTGCCGGTAGGCGAGCCGGCTGATGCCGGCGCCGAATGGGCCGTTGAAGGCGATATTGCGCGGCTACGCGAACTGGCGGCACAGGCCTTTGCTATGAGTCGTTTTCGCGCTCCCTGGTATGCCGCTGACGCCAGCGGCCGATTCTACGCGCAATGGATTGAAAACGCGGTGCTGGGGACCTTTGACCACCAGTGTCTGCTATTTCGCGCGTCCGATGGCGACATCCGCGCATTTGTTTCTTTGCGTCAGCTCAACGACACCGACGCGCGTATCGGCCTGCTGGCCGGGCGCGGCGCTGGCGCCGAGCTTATGCAGGCGGCGCGTCATTGGGCGGCGCAACGCGGGCTTTCTACACTGCGGGTGGCGACCCAAATGGGCAACACCGCCGCGCTTAAACGTTATATTCTCAGCGGTGCGAATGTGGAAAGCACCGCGTACTGGTTATACAGGTGACACGATGATTCCATTTAACGCACCGCCGGTGGTGGGGACTGAGCTCGATTACATGCAATCGGCGATGAACAGCGGCAAGCTTTGCGGCGACGGCGGTTTTACCCGTCGCTGCCAGCAGTGGTTTGAACAGCGCTTCGGCACCGCCAAAGCGCTGCTGACGCCATCCTGCACCGCGTCGCTGGAGATGGCGGCGCTGCTGCTGGATATTCAGCCTGGCGATGAAGTCATCATGCCCAGCTATACCTTTGTTTCCACCGCCAATGCCTTTGTGCTGCGCGGGGCGAAAATCGTCTTCGTCGATATCCGTCGCGATACGATGAATATTGATGAATCGCTGATAGAAGCCGCAATCACTGACAAAACCCGGGCGATCGTGCCGGTGCATTATGCGGGTGTGGCCTGTGAAATGGACACCATCATGGCGCTCGCCGCCAAATATAACCTGTACGTGGTGGAAGACGCCGCGCAGGGCGTGATGTCCACCTATAAGGGCCGCGCGCTGGGCACCATCGGCCATATTGGCTGCTTTAGCTTCCATGAGACGAAAAATTACACCGCCGGTGGTGAAGGCGGCGCAACGCTTATCAACGATCGTAAACTGGTGGAACGCGCGGAAATCATTCGCGAAAAGGGCACTAACCGTAGCCAGTTCTTCCGTGGTCTGGTGGATAAGTACACCTGGCGTGATATCGGCTCCAGCTATTTGATGTCCGATCTGCAGGCCGCCTATCTTTGGGCGCAGCTGGAAGCCGCGGAGCGGATTAACCAGCAGCGCCTGACGCTGTGGCAAACTTATTATGACGCGCTGCTGCCGCTGGCGCGCGCGGGCCGTATCGATCTGCCGGCGGTGCCGGCGGATTGCGGGCAAAACGCGCATATGTTTTACATTAAGCTGCGGGATAACGATGACCGCGCGGCGCTGATTAACTGGCTGAAAGAGGCAGAAATTCTGGCGGTGTTCCACTATATTCCGCTCCATAGCTGCCCGGCTGGCGAACAGTTCGGCGAGTTCTGCGGCGAAGATCGTTATACCACCCAGGAGAGCGAACGCCTGCTGCGTTTGCCGCTGTTCTACAACCTGTCTGCGGTAAACCAACGGACGGTGATTAATTCACTGTTGAGCTACTTCTCCTGATATGTCGTTGGCAAAAGCATCACTGTGGACCGCGGCGTCCACCTTAGTCAAAATAGGCGCCGGTCTGCTGGTGGTAAAGCTGCTGGCGGTCTCATTTGGCCCGGCGGGCGTAGGCCAGGCCGGTAACTTCCGGCAACTGGTCACCGTTCTGGGCGTCCTGGCGGGCGCCGGGATTTTTAATGGCGTCACTAAGCTGGTTGCCCAACATCACGACGATCCGCTACGCCTGAAGCAGGTAGTTGGAACCTCGTCATCAATGGTGCTCGGGTTTTCCACCCTGCTGGCGCTGGTCTTTTTGCTGGCGGCGGCGCCCATAAGCCAGGCGCTGTTCGGCCATTCGCACTACCAGAATCTGGTACGTCTGGTGGCGCTGGTGCAGATGGGAATTGCGTGGGCCAACTATCTGCTGGCGCTGATGAAAGGTTTTCGCGATGCGGCGGGTAACGCTTTTTCGCTGATTGCCGGGAGTTTGATTGGCGTTGCGGCCTACTACGCCTGTTACTACTTCGGTGGTTATCAGGGGGCGCTGTTAGGGCTGGCCTTAGTTCCCGCGCTGGTGGTGGTTCCGGCCGCCATTATGCTATGGCGGCGCGGCGCGATCCCGCTGAACGCGCTACGTCCGCGTTGGGATAACGGGCTTGCGGGGCAGCTATCGAAATTTACCCTGATGGCGTTGATTACCTCGGTGACGCTGCCGGTGGCCTATGTGATGATGCGTAATCTGCTGGCGGCGCATTACGGCTGGGAGGCGGTCGGCATCTGGCAGGGGGTGAGCAGTATCTCGGATGCCTACCTGCAGTTTATTACCGCTTCCTTTAGCGTGTATCTGCTGCCGACGTTGTCGCGGTTGAGCGCCAAAACGGACATCACGCGTGAAATAGTAAAGTCGTTGAAATTCGTCCTGCCGGCGGTGGCGGCGGCAAGCCTGACGGTCTGGCTGCTGCGCGATTTTGCCATCTGGTTACTGTTTTCCGCTCGCTTCACCGCGATGCGCGACCTGTTCGCCTGGCAGTTGGTGGGCGATGTTTTAAAAGTTGGCGCTTACGTCTACGGCTATCTGGTGATCGCCAAAGCGTCATTGCGTTTTTATATTCTGACGGAAATCAGCCAGTTCACGCTGCTGACCGCATTTTCACACTGGCTTATTCCGGCGCACGGCGCACTTGGCGCGGCGCAGGCGTATATGGCCACTTATATTGTTTATTTCGCCCTTTGTAGTGGCGTGTTTTTACTCTGGCGTAAACGGGCATGACAGCACTGATACACGTACTGGGATCGGATATCCCGCACCACAACCAGACCGTATTGCGGTTCTTTAACGACGAACTGGCCGCCGACGCGCGGGCCAGGACGTTTATGGTCGTGGGTGATGCGACAGGTATGCGCGAGGCGTATCCGGCGCTGGAGATTACCTGCTATCCGGGTAAGAAATCGCTGGCGCAGGCGGTGATTGCCAAAGCGAAAGCCGATCGCCAGCAGCGCTTTTTTTTCCACGGCCAGTTTAATACCGGTCTGTGGCTGGCGTTGTTGAGCGGCGGGATCCGCCCGTCGCAATTTAACTGGCATATCTGGGGCGCGGATCTGTATGAAAACTCAGCCAGCCTGAAATTCCGTCTGTTTTATCCTCTGCGCCGCATGGCGCAAGGGCGGGTAGGACGCGTTTTCGCCACCCGCGGCGATCTCAGCTGGTTTGCTAACCGCCATCCGCGAGTGCCGGGCGAACTGCTGTACTTCCCGACTCGTATGGATCCGTCGCTAAATTCCCTTGCCGATACCGCCCCGCGCGGTGACACCCTGACCATTCTGGTGGGGAACTCCGGCGATCGTAGTAATGAGCATATTGCAGCGCTAAAGGCGATTTATCAGCAGTTTGGCGATACGGTGAATGTCATCGTACCGATGGGTTATCCGGCCAATAATGAAGCCTACATTGATGAAGTTCGTCAGGCGGGAGCGGCGCTGTTTAGTCGCGAGCATCTGCAGATCCTCAGCGAGAAGCTTGAGTTTGATGATTATCTGGCGCTGCTGCGCCGCTGCGACCTGGGCTATTTCCTGTTTGCGCGCCAGCAGGGTATCGGCACGCTGTGCCTGCTGATTCAGGCGGGTATTCCCTGCGTGCTCAATCGCGAAAATCCGTTCTGGCAGGATATGACCGAACAACAGATCCCGGTGCTGTTTACCACCTATACCCTGGATGTCGACGTGGTGCGCGAAGCACAGCGCCAGTTAGCGAACGTTGATAAAACGCAAATCGCCTTCTTCCGCCCGAACTATCTGGCGGGCTGGCAGCGGGCGCTACAGCTGGCAGCGGAGGCGCGGGTATGACGTTAATGCAATTTAGCGGGCTGTTGGTGGTCTGGCTGCTGTCGACGCTGTTTATCGCCACCGCCACCTGGTTTGAGTTCCGCCGCGTGCGCTTTAACTTCAACGTCTTTTTCTCGTTGTTGTTCCTGCTCACCTTTTTCTTCGGCTTCCCGTTAACCAGTATCCTGGTATTCCGCTTTGACGTCAGCGTGGCGCCGCCGGAGATTTTGCTGCAGACGCTGCTGGTTGCGGTGTGCTTCTATGCCATCTACTACGTGACCTACAAAACGCGATTGCGTCCGGCATCGCGCGATGTTCCACGTCGTCCGCTGTTTACCATGAACCGGGTTGAAACCCATCTGGCCTGGGGGATTTTGATGGGGCTGGCGCTGCTGTGCGTCGGTATCTTCTTCGCCCACAACGGTTTCCTGCTATTTAAGCTCAATTCATACAGCCAGATATTCTCCGCGGAAGTGTCCGGCGTGGCGTTGAAGCGCTTCTTCTACTTCTTTATTCCGGCGATGCTGGTGATCTATTTCCTACGTCAGGATTACAAGGCGTGGATTTTCTTCCTGGTGAGCACCGTCGCCTTTGGTCTGCTGACCTACGCGATCGTCGGCGGTACCCGCGCCAACATCATTATCGCTTTCGCTATCTTCCTGTTTATCGGCATTATTCGCGGCTGGATCAGCCTGTGGATGCTGGCGGCAGCGGGCGTGCTGGGTATTGTCGGCATGTTCTGGCTGGCGTTGAAGCGCTATGGGATGAACGTTAGCGGCGATGAAGCGTTTTATACTTTCCTCTATCTCACGCGCGATACCTTCTCGCCGTGGGAGAACCTGGCGCTGCTGCTGCAGAACTACGACAAGATTGAGTTCCAGGGGCTGGCGCCGATGATCCGCGACTTCTACGTCTTTATCCCCAGTTGGATGTGGCACGGTCGCCCGACAATGGTGCTGAATACCGCCAATTACTTCACCTGGGAAGTATTAAACAACCATTCGGGGCTGGCGATATCGCCGACGCTGATTGGTTCGCTGGTGGTGATGGGCGGCGTATGGTTCGTACCGCTGGGCGCCGTCGCGGTAGGGCTCATCATTAAATGGTTCGACTGGCTGTACGAACTGGGCAACCGGGAGAGCAATCGCTACAAAGCGGCTATCCTGCACAGTTTCTGTTTCGGCGCTATCTTCAACATGATAGTGCTGGCGCGCGAAGGGTTGGATTCGTTCGGCTCCCGCGTGGTGTTTTTCCTCGTGATCTTTGGTATCTGCTTGTTAGCGGCGAAACTGCTGTACTGGCTCCTGGACAGCGCAGGATTGATTCATAAGCGGGTGAAGCCGCTTTCGCAACCGCAGGTCTGATAAGGATGAACATGACTGATAACACTTCCGCGCCGCAGTATGCGCTGCGAGGGCTGCAGCTGATTGGCTGGCGCGACATGCAGCATGCGCTCAACTATCTCTTCGCCGACGGCGAGTTGCGTCAGGGTACGCTGGTTGCGATCAACGCCGAAAAGATGCTGGCGGTAGAAGATAACCCGGAAGTGCGTGCGCTGATTGAGGCCGCCGAGTTTAAATATGCCGACGGTATTAGCGTCGTGCGCTCATTACGTAAAAAATATCCGCACGCTGAGGTGTCGCGCGTTGCCGGCGCCGATCTGTGGGAAGCGCTGATGGAGCGGGCTGGCGCTCAGGGAACGCCGGTGTTCCTGATCGGCGGCAAGCCCGAGGTGCTGGCGGAGACGCAAGCGAAGCTGCGTGAGCGCTGGAAGGTCAATATCGTCGGCAGTCAGGACGGCTATTTTTCCGCCGATCAGCGTCAGCAGCTGTTTGAGCGGGTGCGCGACAGCGGGGCGAAAATTGTCACCGTCGCGATGGGATCGCCGCGCCAGGAAATTCTAATGCGCGACTGCCGGCTGGTATATCCCGCCGCGCTGTATATGGGCGTTGGCGGCACTTATGACGTCTTTACCGGCCACGTTCACCGGGCGCCAAAATTCTGGCAGAACCTGGGGCTGGAGTGGTTCTATCGCCTGCTCCTGCAACCGAGCCGTATCAAAAGACAGTTCCGTTTACTGCGCTATTTACGTTGGCATTATTCCGGCAAGCTCTGATATTCCACTGCAACCAGGCGAGATTGCATACATATTCTGTGTAATCTCTTCACTCGCCTGATACTTTATTTGCCATTTCCGTAAAATTAATTAACCATTCGCATGCTTCAAACGCGTGGGGGAGACCTGCGCGTCGGCAAGGCTATGGTTTCAATTAATAACAATAACCGGGAGTACCCGGAGTACAGCAAACACAAGAGGCTTTATGACTGAGAAAAAAGCGGAACTCCAGCGTGGACTGGAGGCCCGGCATATTGAGCTAATCGCGCTAGGCGGGACGATTGGCGTAGGGTTATTCATGGGCGCGGCAAGTACGCTGAAGTGGGCCGGTCCATCCGTCCTGCTGGCGTATATTATCGCCGGTTTATTTGTCTTCTTTATCATGCGTTCGATGGGCGAAATGTTGTTCCTCGAACCGGTAACCGGCTCATTCGCCGTTTACGCGCACCGTTATATGAGCCCGTTCTTCGGCTATCTCACGGCCTGGTCATACTGGTTTATGTGGATGGCGGTGGGAATATCAGAGATCACCGCCATCGGGGTATACGTGCAGTTCTGGTTCCCGGAGATGGCGCAGTGGATCCCGGCGCTAATTGCCGTTGGGTTGGTAGCACTAGCGAATCTGGCGGCAGTGCGTCTGTACGGCGAGATCGAGTTCTGGTTTGCGATGATTAAAGTCACCACCATTATCGTGATGATTGTCATTGGCCTGGGCGTCATCTTCTTTGGCTTCGGTAACGGCGGGCAGTCGATCGGTTTTGGCAACCTGACCGAGCACGGCGGCTTCTTCGCCGGCGGCTGGAAAGGCTTCCTGACGGCGCTGTGTATTGTCGTCGCCTCTTATCAGGGCGTTGAACTTATCGGTATCACCGCCGGGGAAGCGAAAAACCCGCAGGTCACGTTGCGTAGCGCGGTGGGTAAGGTGCTGTGGCGTATCCTGATTTTTTACGTGGGCGCGATTTTCGTTATCGTGACTATCTTCCCGTGGAACCAGATTGGATCGACCGGTAGCCCGTTCGTCCTGACCTTCGCCAAAATCGGCATTACCGCGGCGGCGGGGATTATCAACTTCGTGGTGCTGACCGCAGCGCTGTCGGGCTGTAACAGCGGGATGTATAGCTGTGGGCGTATGCTGTACGCGCTGGCGCGCAACCGTCAGCTACCGGCAGCAATGGCCAAAGTGTCGCGTCAGGGCGTGCCGGTGGCGGGCGTCGCGCTATCGATCGTGATTCTGCTAATCGGTTCGTGCCTGAACTACATTATTCCTAACCCGCAGCGCGTGTTTGTCTATGTCTATAGCGCCAGCGTGTTGCCGGGGATGGTGCCGTGGTTTGTGATCCTGATTAGCCAGCTGCGTTTTCGCCGCGAGCATCAGCAGGCGATGGCCAGCCATCCGTTCCGTTCATTGTTGTTCCCGTGGGCAAACTATTTGACGATGGCTTTCCTCGTTTGTGTGCTGATCGGCATGGGAATTAACGATGAAACCCGGATGTCGCTCTTTGTCGGAATGATTTTCCTCGCCGTGGTGACCCTTATTTATAAGGTTTTCGGCCTCGGCAAGCGGGGAAATCTCGATAAAACGGCGGAATAAGCGCCAAAGCGCACAAACTGTGAGCAAATAGAAATTTTATTTAAAAAGGCACTAGACAGGGGTGGGGGAAGTCCGTATTATCCACCCCCGCAACGGCGCTAAGCGCCCGTAGCTCAGCTGGATAGAGCGCTGCCCTCCGGAGGCAGAGGTCTCAGGTTCGAATCCTGTCGGGCGCACCATTTACCCGGTGCTGGAGCTGCGGTGGTTTTAATACCGCGTAAAAGAATTGTTGTGGTGGCTATAGCTCAGTTGGTAGAGCCCTGGATTGTGATTCCAGTTGTCGTGGGTTCGAATCCCATTAGCCACCCCATTATTTGATAGAGTTGTGAATTGCGAAGGTGGCGGAATTGGTAGACGCGCTAGCTTCAGGTGTTAGTGTTCTTACGGACGTGGGGGTTCAAGTCCCCCCCCTCGCACCACGACTTTAAAGAATTGAACTAAAAATTCAAAAAGCAGTATTTCGGCGAGTAGCGCAGCTTGGTAGCGCAACTGGTTTGGGACCAGTGGGTCGGAGGTTCGAATCCTCTCTCGCCGACCAATTTTGAACCCCGCTTCGGCGGGGTTTTTTGTTTTCCGATTTTTTCCACGCGTCTTTTATCCCGCTGATCTTCCTCGTAAAAAATCGTTTCTAGCTCTGCGAATTATTGTCCGGAATTGTCCCAAATGATTGCTGCGATAGATGCAATCTCCCAGGATCCTGTGCGATAATAACCGGGTAGATGCTCATTCCATCTCTTATGTTCGCCTTCGTGCCTCATAAACTCGGGAATGATGCAGAGCCGTACTTACGGTGCTTATCGTCCACTGATAGATGTCGCATTTTATGTCTCATCAAACACCATGGACATAACGTTGAGTGAAGCACCCAATTTGTTGTCAAACAGACCTGTTTTAACGCCTGCCCTGATTTCAGCGCAGGCGTTTTTTTCTTTCAGGGGTGGATAACGATCCGCTGTTGGCGAGCGGGCGTCATCGGTTGGGCGTTGAGGGCTCGCACCATATCGCCCACCGTCAGCACCGGCAGCCAGGGATTATCCTCGAGCCCGCTGAGATCCCGGCCGCAGCGCTGGGCGGCCTCTTGTAATAATTCATACAGGTCATCATCATCGCCAACCAACTCCAAATCCTCATCCAGCCGATCCCCGGCGGCAAAAGCCAGCGCAGGTGCTGATGGCATTGACTGGTTAAGCTGGTTATCCAGCGTTAACCACACGGCGCGGATCACCCAGCTATCGACAAGAGAAATATCGAAGGCACGCGCGAATTGGCAAATAGTCTGGCCGGCGCGCTGTTCGGCTAGTTTTGCCCTCCGCATTCGCCAGCGGCGATTGCTGACGATCGTAACAATGAGCAGCACCAGCAGAACCCACCATGCGCCAGAGCCCAGTGCGGCGATAACCCCGCCGATAAGCGCGCCAACGATGCTGATCGCCAGCAGTAGTCGGGGTAGCGATAAACGCGGTTTGGCAGCAAGAGGAAAGAGAAAACGAGAGGGTACGCGCATCAGAACTCCTGTTCTGAAGAGTAGCTATCGCCCCATACGAGGCGATAGCGTTATCGTGAATTACTGCTGAGGGTTATTGTGTAGCGTCAACAGCAGGCCGTCACGACGCATGGTCGCCGCTTCTTCCGGCTGGTGCAAGCGGTCCAGCGCATCGGCAAGCCACGCGTAATCAAAGGCATCCGGGCGCTGCTTAAGCGCGGCGCGGAAGGCGATACTGGCCTCCTGCCATTCACCGTGACGCATCAGCGACTGGCCCAGGGTGCTCCACAGCAGCGGACGGTCGCCGACGGCTTTGATCTGCTGGCGCAGCACTTTCTCCAGTTGCTCCGGATTATTGGTCTTCAGCCGTGGGATCGGCATGACCAGGCGGTCGTCATACTGTTTCTTCAGACCATCGATAATAATCTGCTGTGCGGTATCGTGGTCGTCGCTTTCGATCAGGCGTTCGGCCATTGCCACCTGCAGCGGTATCAGCGAGCGCGTTTTACGGCTCTGGTTGCGCCACCATTCGCGTAGCCCTTCGCTACCGCCGTCGGCCAGCGCTTTATCCATAAGGCCAATCCACGCCAGCTGTTCCAACGCGGCGCGGTGCTCTTCATCCGCCACGTTGGCTTTCGCCATGGACGGAATGATGTCCAGCAGCGAATTCCACGCGCCGGTGCGGGTATAGGCCTGCTCGGCGAGACGTAGTACCTCCGGATGACGCGGGGTCACTTCCAGCAGCTTATCGATGCCGTGACGGGCGGCGTGGTTTTCATTCCGCGCCAACTGTAGGCGCACGCGGGTGATTTCGACCGGGATCAGATCGTCGCCAGCCAGTTCGGCGGCACGCTCAAGATGCTGATTGGCGCGAGCTTCATCGCCGCGCTGTTGGGCAGCTTCCGCCGCTAACAGATAGTTCACGACCGGTTGTTCGGCGTGATCGGCATTTTTCGCCATCAGCTTTTCAACCTGTTGGTAATCGCCTTCCGCCAGTTTCAGCAGCGCTTGCTCGGTTTGCTTACGCGCGCGGCGGCGCTTACGCCCGACGAACCAGCCGCGCGTGTGCGCGCCGGTACGGAAAATGCGGCGCAGAAGCCACTCGATAGCAAACAGCACGACCATTGCGAGGATCAGGATGATCACAAGACCCGTCACGCTGGTTTCGATATTGTAGTTATCGGTCTGGATCAGAACATAGCCCTGATGGCCCGCGATCATCGGCCCAACGACGATCCCGGCGATCAGCAGTGCGAAAAGCAGGAGAATTTTCAGCATCGGTTATTCTCCTTGCGGCGCAGGGGCTGGCGCGGTCGCTGCTGGCGCTGGTGTCGGAGCGGCTGCCGCAGGCTGGGCCATTAAATTACGCACCCGGGTTTGCATCAGCTTTTCCAGCAGGCTCTGGCTCTGCAGCGTTTCCGGTACGCTCATGGTGATACTCTGCTGACTGAGCTTATCCACTTCTTCAAGGAAAGCCTTGGTGGTGGCATCTTCAGTATCGTAATAAGCGCGTACCCAGGTGGAGACGTTTTCCAGCGCCTGCTTATAGGTTTCTTCCTGATGACGCGGCACCGCCTGCGCGGCGACCAGCAGGCGAGAACGGATATTTTCGCGCAGATAGACATCCTGATTCGGCGCTAACAGCGGCACCGCCGTTTCGTCGCGGCGGCGTATGGTAATGAAGCTATCCATAAAGTTCTGCCAGCTTTTCTGCAGGTTAACCCGCCATTCGCCGATGGAGCTGGAGAGCTCGTCGCTGTCGGCATCCATCGGGGAATCATCGTCGTTATTATCGGCCAGACGCAGATTGTCGATTTGATTCGCCAACTGGTTAACTTTGAGGATGATGCCGTCATAATCGACCTGGCTTACCGCCGACAGCGAAGCGATGTCATCGGTGATGGCGCGGCGCGCGCCGATAAGGCTTGGGTCGTTCATGTCGGCGAGGCTGGCATCGGCGCTTTTCAGCAGCGCGGCGGCGGTCGTCACATCCTGATCGCTCCACAGTTTACGTCCCGCCAGCTTGACCAAGAAATCAGCCTGCGCCAGCAGCCAGGTTTTGGCGTCGCTGCCGGAAATCACGGCAACTTTTTGCTGTAGCTCATCAAGCTGTTTCGTCAGGGTTTCCTGTTCACGTTTGGCTTCGCTCAACTGGTCGGCCTGCTGTTTGATGACGCTTTCCAGCTCGCTCTTTTGGCTGTCCTGCGCTTTTTGCAGCGCCGCGAGCTGGCTTGCTAATTCAGAGCTGGTTTCGTTTTGCCGCGTAACCTGCTGCTTATTCAAGCCATACAGGCCAATACCGGCGGCGAGGGCGATAGCGATAGCAATCGCGCTGAGCGCCAGGCTGGTTTTGTTGCCGGCCTTTTTCTTCTCGTTGTTTTCTGGCTGTGGCGTGGTTTCCACGGCCTCCCTGGTCTCTTCAACCACGGCGGATTGATTTTGTTGTTCCGTCATTATGGCTTCCAATGTTGAGAGTTATTGTAATGCGCGTAGCAGCGCATCGTTGTCGGCGTTATCGGCAACCTGAATATCCTGCCAGCCCAATTCCCGGGCCTGAAGGGCCAGACGTTCGCTGACAACGATAAGGCTACAGTGCAGCAGCCACTGTTCGCGATACCACTGGGGTATTAACGACCACAGCTGCTGCAGCATCTCGCCGCTGGTGACCACCAGCGTTGTGACTCCACGAGATTGCCAGCGCATAGCCTCTTCCGCACCATCATAGTACTTCGCACAACGTTGATAACATTCACAAAATGTTACTTCGGCGCCGCGATCTCGCAGCGTGTCGCCGAGTAATTCCCGCCCGCCGTTGCCGCGCAGAATCAGGGCTTTCTTGCCCGCAATGTTTTGTAATTCAGGTAATTGTAGCAAGACTTCGCTGATTTCCCGATCTAACGGGTAACGGATATTTTTACCACTGACCGTATGCAGGGCCAGCGCGGTGGTGCGGCCTATCGAGAAATAGGCGGGGTCGGAGGGCCAGCGTTGGCTCTCCTGCAGCAGACGGGCATGGGCGAATTCCACCGCATGCTGCGACAGCGCAAACAACAAATCGTCCGCGCCTAATGCCGCCAGTTGACGCGGGAGCGCTGCCAGTTCTCGCCCCGGCGTGAATTCAATCAGCGGAAAGCTCCAGGCCACGCGTCCCAGCGCGCGCAGGCGGCTGACTAACTCTTCACCTTGCGGTAGCGGACGGGTGACCAGGATGCTCATCGTGGGGCTTCTCCATCATAGACCGCCGCGAGGATGTCGCGGGCGCCGTTATCCAGTAGCTCTTCCGCCAGCGAGACGCCGAGCGCCTCTGCCTCTTCAGGCCGCCCGCGGCGTTCACCGCGCACGACCCGCGAACCATCCGGCGCGCCCACCAGCGCTCGTAGCCACAGCTCACCATCGCGCAGTTCGGCATAGCTGCCAATCGGCACCTGACAACCGCCTTCGAGACGGGTGTTCATCGCCCGCTCGGCACGTACGCGCACGGCGGTTTCCGTATGGTTAAGCGGCGCTAGCAGCGCTTTGGTCCATTCATCGTCAAGGCGGCATTCGATACCCACCGCGCCCTGGCCGACGGCCGGCAGAGATTGCTCAGGCGAGAGCGGTTGGCGAATGCGCGCTTCCAGTTTCAGGCGCTTCAGCCCGGCGGCGGCAAGGATTATAGCGTCATACTCGCCGTTATCGAGTTTGCCTAATCGCGTGCCAACGTTGCCGCGTAGCGAGCGGATCACCAGATCGGGGCGCTCTGCCGCCAACTGGCACTGGCGACGTAAACTTGACGTGCCAACGATGCTGCCAGCCGGCAGCGCGTCAATTGAGGCATAGTGATTGGAAACAAATGCGTCGCGCGGATCTTCACGTTCGCAGATGGTGACCAATCCCAGGCCTTCAGGGAATTCGACCGGGACATCTTTCATCGAATGGACGGCGATATCGGCGCGCCCCTCAATCATGGCGAGCTCTAACTCTTTCACAAATAAGCCCTTGCCGCCCACTTTCGCCAGCGGGGTATCAAGGAGCACGTCGCCGCGGGTGACCATTGGCACCAGCTCAACGGAAAGCCCCGGATGACAGGACTCCAGACGCTCTTTCACATAATGTGCCTGCCATAGCGCAAGCGGGCTTTGCCGTGTGGCAATTCTCAAAACTTTGTCTAACATGCTTGTTACCGTCATTGTCGACCATGAGCCATCCTAACATTGTTGCTTTAGGGATGTTAGTTTCGCGGTTAATGTGGGATGCTGGCATGATGACCTTTAGCGTTTCATGCGCGTGCGGTTGCCGCAAGCGTAGTGGGGAATTTACACCCGGCAAACGGTGCTACACTTGTATGTAGCGCATCTTTCTTTACGGTCAATCAGCAAGGTGTTAAATTGATCACGTTTTAAACCATTTGTCAGCCAGCAGTTCATCACAACCACACCGATGACGAATGGTGACGGTTCTTGTTGAAATACTGAAATCCTCCGTACTATTGTACGTCGGATTTTTGAACATCAGGCGATATGTCTTGTACCTCTATATTGAGACACTGAAACAGAGACTGGATGCCATCAACCAACTGCGCGTGGATCGCGCGCTTGCTGCCATGGGACCCGCTTTCCAGCAGGTTTACAGTCTTCTGCCGACATTACTACATTATCATCACCCGCTGATGCCGGGTTACCTTGACGGTAACGTTCCCCGCGGCATTTGCCTCTACACGCCTGATGAAACCCAACGCCACTATCTTGACGAACTCGAACTGCATCGCGGCCTGCTAACGCAGGAGCCGCCGAAGGGCGAACTGCCGATTACCGGCGTCTATTCGATGGGCAGTACCTCTTCCGTCGGGCAAAGCTGCTCTTCCGATCTGGATATCTGGGTATGCCATCAGGCCTGGCTGGATAACGAAGAACGCCAACTGCTGCAGCGTAAATGCAGCCTGCTTGAAAGCTGGGCGGCGTCGCTCGGCGTCGAGGTCAGTTTCTTCCTGATCGACGAAAACCGCTTCCGCCACAACGAAAGCGGCAGCCTCGGTGGCGAAGACTGTGGTTCGACCCAGCATATTTTGTTGCTCGATGAATTTTACCGCACCGCCGTGCGTCTCGCCGGGAAACGTATTCTGTGGAATATGGTGCCGGGCGATGAAGAAGACCATTACGATGATTACGTGATGGGGCTGTATGCCCAGGGCGTGCTGACGCCAAACGAATGGCTCGATCTCGGTGGCCTCAGTTCGCTGTCGGCGGAAGAGTACTTCGGCGCCAGCCTGTGGCAGCTGTATAAGAGCATCGACTCCCCGTATAAAGCGGTGCTGAAAACGCTGCTGCTGGAAGCCTACTCGTGGGAATACCCCAACAACCGCCTGTTGGCGAAAGATATTAAACAGCGCCTGCACGATGGCGAGATTGTCTCATTCGGTCTCGACCCCTACTGCATGATGCTGGAGCGCGTAACCGCCTATCTGCAGGCTATCGAAGACGACACCCGTCTCGATCTGGTACGCCGCTGCTTCTATCTGAAAGTCTGTGAAAAACTCAGCCGCGAGCGCGCCTGTGTGGGCTGGCGTCGTGAAGTGGTCAGCCAACTGGTGAAAGAGTGGGGCTGGGATGAAAAGCGTCTGATGATGCTCGATAACCGCGCTAACTGGAAAATCGATGAAGTGCGCAAAGCGCACAACGAACTGCTCGACGCGATGATGCAGAGCTATCGTAATCTGATCCGCTTCGCGCGTCGCAATAACCTCAGCGTCTCCGCCAGCCCGCAGGATATCGGCGTGCTGACGCGTAAGCTGTATGCGGCCTTTGAAGCCTTGCCGGGCAAGGTTACCCTGGTAAACCCGCAAATTTCACCGGACCTGTCGGAACCGAATCTGACCTTTATCCACGTGCCGCCGGGCCGCGCCAACCGTACCGGTTGGTATCTGTATAACCGCGCGCCGGATATGGAATCGATCATCAGCCATCAGCCGCTGGAATATAACCGTTATCTTAATAAGCTGGTGGCCTGGGCCTGGTTTAACGGCCTGCTGACCTCACGCACCCGTCTGTTTATTAAGGGCAACGGTATCGTCGATTTGCCGAAGCTGCAGGAGATGGTGGCCGACGTGTCGCACCACTTCCCGCTGCGCCTGCCGGCACCGACGCCAAAAGCGCTGTATAGCCCGTGTGAAATTCGCCACCTGGCGATTATTGTTAACCTCGAATATGACCCGACGGCGGCTTTCCGCAATCAGGTGGTGCATTTCGACTTCCGTAAGCTCGACGTTTTCAGCTTCGGCGAAGAGCAAAAATGCCTGATTGGCAGCGTCGACCTGCTGTATCGCAACTCGTGGAACGAAGTGCGTACGCTGCACTTTAACGGCGAGCAGGCGATGATCGAAGCGCTGAAAACTATCCTTGGCAAAATGCATCAGGACGCCGCGCCGCCGGATAGCGTGGAGGTGTTCTGCTACAGCCAGCATCTGCGCGGCCTTATTCGCACCCGCGTGCAGCAGATGGTCTCCGAGTGCATCGAACTGCGTCTCTCCAGTACCCGTCAGGATACCGGGCGCTTCAAAGCGCTGCGCGTCTCCGGCCAGACCTGGGGCCTGTTCTTTGAACGCCTGAACGTTTCGGTGCAGAAGCTGGAAAACGCCATTGAGTTCTACGGCGCTATCTCGCACAACAAACTCCACGGCCTGTCGGTACAGGTAGAAACCAATCACGTTAAGCTGCCGGCGGTGGTGGATGGTTTCGCCAGCGAAGGGATAATTCAATTCTTCTTTGAAGATGCGGATAACAATGATAGCGGCTTTAACATCTACATTCTCGATGAAAGCAACCGCGCAGAGGTCTATCACCACTGCGAAGGCAGCAAAGAAGAGCTTGTCCGCGACGTCAGCCGCTTCTACTCGTCATCGCACGATCGCTTCACCTACGGCTCCAGCTTCATTAACTTCAACTTGCCGCAGTTCTATCAGATAGTCGAAGTTGACGGACGCACGCAGGTGATCCCGTTCCGCAGTCAGGCGATTGCCGCCGCGGTGCCGCCGGGCCAGGAAGCGGTCGCCTCACCGGTGCTGCAGCAGCGCTACTCGTAGATTTGCCCCGGATAAGGCGCGAGCCGCTATCCGGAGATATTCCCTGCTGGCGCTGCGCTTAGCAGGGCTACGGTTGTATGTCGTCGGGTAGCCCGGATAAGGCGCGATGCGCCGCCATCCGGGAAACACCTCATTAACAGAAGCTCACCGTCTCGCCGGCTTGATTGCTTGCCGCCTGCTCCAGCAGATCCCAGAAGCGTTCGCCGCTGCGATCGCAGATCCACTCATCGCCTTGCAGATCGAAGTGATAGCCGCCTTGCTTGGTCGCCAGCCAGACCTGATGCAGTGGCTCCTGACGGTTAATAATGATTTTACTGCCATTTTCGAAGCTGATGGTCAGCACGCCGCCGTTGATTTCGCAGTCGATATCGCTGTCGCCGTCCCAGTCGTCCAGACGTTCTTCGATGGTCATCCACAGGCTATCGGCCAGGCGATGGAATTCACTGTCGTTCATGGTTCTATCCTGCTTTTTTGAAGATGGCCGCAGTATAGCGCGAAACAAAAGCGCGTGCAGTCAGATGCTAAACGCTTGCTTTTACGTCTTCTCCTGCGATGATAGAAAGCAGTAACGAATGAATCATGGGCAACTATCAATGAAAAACGTTTTACCCACGCTTGCCGTTCTGTTTGCAATCTTCAGCCTGACCGGCTGCGGTTTGAAAGGGCCGCTGTATTTCCCGCCGGCGGACAAAACCGCGCCGCCGCCGACCAAGCCGGTTAACCCAGGCATTCAGAGCGCGACGCCGGATCGGAACGATCGCGGCGATAATGGCGGTCCGACCCAGGTTAACTATTAACGATAACGTTCTGTTCCGCGCAATTGGAGTAGATAATGCAGTTCTCTAAAATGCATGGCCTCGGCAACGACTTCATGGTTGTTGATGCGGTAACGCAGAATGTTTTCTTCTCACCGGAGCTGATTCGTCGCCTTGCGGATCGGCATCTTGGCGTCGGCTTCGACCAGCTGCTGGTTGTCGAGCCGCCGTACGATCCCGATCTGGACTTCCACTACCGTATCTTCAATGCTGACGGTAGCGAAGTCTCGCAGTGCGGCAACGGCGCGCGCTGCTTCGCCCGCTTTGTCCGTTTAAAAGGCCTGACCAATAAACGTGATATCCGTGTGAGCACCGCCAATGGGCGTATGGTATTAAGCGTAACGGAAGATGATCTGGTGCGCGTTAACATGGGCGAGCCGAATTTCGAGCCGTCTCAGGTCCCATTCCGCGCCAACAAAGCGGAAAAGACCTATATTATGCGCGCGGCTGAACAGACAGTATTGTGCGGCGTCGTCTCAATGGGCAACCCGCACTGCGTGATTCAGGTCGATAACGTGGACACCGCCGCGGTTGAAACCCTCGGTCCGGTGATGGAAAGCCACGAACGTTTTCCGGAACGCGCCAATATCGGCTTTATGCAGGTAGTGGAACGCTCTCATATTCGTCTGCGCGTCTATGAACGCGGCGCAGGTGAAACGCAGGCCTGCGGCAGCGGCGCCTGTGCGGCGGTGGCGGTCGGTATCCAACAGGGATTACTCGGCGAAGAGGTACGCGTGGAATTGCCAGGCGGGCGTCTCGACATCGCCTGGAAAGGTCCGGGTCAACCGTTGTATATGACTGGCCCGGCGGCACACGTCTACGACGGATTTATTCATCTATGAAACAGATCGGGGAAGAACAGCAGGAACTCGCCACAGCGCTCGACGACAGCGCGGTAGTAGATTATCTGCTGCAAAATCCTGAGTTCTTTATTCGTAATGCAGCGCAGGTAGAGCATATCCGCGTCCCGCATCCGGTGCGCGGCACCATCTCGCTGGTCGAGTGGCATATGCTGCGGGCGCGTAACCATATCAACGTGCTGGAAGAAAATATGACGCTGCTGATGGAACAGGCGACGGCCAATCAAAGCCTGTTTCAGCGCCTGTTCCATCTCCAGACGCGCCTGGCGTCCGCCGATAGCCTGGATGAAATGCTCAACCGCTTTCATCGTTGGGCGCGCGAGCTGGGTCTGGCGGGCGCGACGGTGCGCCTGTTTCCGGACAGCTGGCATCTCGGCGCGCCGTCTAAATTCACCCATCTGGCGTTGAGCCGGCAGGCGTTCGAACCCATTCGTATCCAACGGTTGGGCCAGGCACGTCACTATCTTGGTCCGCTGAACGGGCCAGAGCTGTTGGTGGTGCTGCCGGATGCGAAAGCTATCGGCTCGGTGGCGATGTCGCTACTGGGCGATGACGACGCGCCGGGGGTGATGTTCTTCAGCAGCCGCGATCCACAACATTATCAGCAAGGTCAGGGGACGCAGCTACTGCAGGAGATTGCGCGCATGCTGCCCGGCCTGCTGGAGCGCTGGATTGAACGCGCATGACCGACTCCCCGCTATTCGCCTGCGTCGACCGCTTCCTGCGCTATCTCGGCGTAGAGCGCCAGCTTAGCCCGATTACGCTCACGAATTACCAGCGTCAGCTGGAAGCGCTGATCGCGCTGGCGGATGATGCTGGCTTAAAAAGCTGGCAGCAGTGTGACGCCGCTCAGGTACGTAGCTTTGCCGTGCGCAGCCGCCGCGCGGGCTTAGGCCCGGCGAGCCTGGCGCTGCGGCTTTCCGCCTTGCGCAGTTTCTTCGACTGGATGGTCAGCCAGGGCGAGTTAGCGGCTAACCCGGCGAAGGGGATTGCGGCGCCAAAAATTCCCCGCCACTTACCGAAAAATATCGACGTTGATGATGTGAATCGGCTTCTGGATATCGACCTTAACGACCCGCTCGCGGTGCGCGACCGGGCGATGCTGGAAGTGATGTACGGCGCGGGGCTGCGTCTTTCTGAGTTAGTTAACCTTGATATTCAGCACCTTGATCTTGAGTCAGGGGAAGTGTGGGTGATGGGTAAAGGCAGCAAAGAGCGCCGTCTGCCAATTGGACGCAACGCGGTGGCGTGGATCGAACATTGGCTGGATTTGCGCGGCCTGTTCGGCGGTGATGACGACGCGCTGTTTTTGTCGAAGCTGGGTAAGCGAATTTCAGCGCGCAACGTGCAGAAGCGGTTTGCCGAATGGGGGATCAAGCAGGGGCTCAATAGCCACGTGCATCCGCATAAGCTGCGGCACTCCTTCGCGACGCATATGCTGGAGTCGAGCGGCGATCTGCGCGGCGTGCAGGAGCTGCTGGGGCATGCCAATCTCTCCACCACCCAAATCTATACCCATCTCGATTTTCAACACCTTGCCTCGGTGTACGATGCCGCGCATCCGCGCGCTAAACGGGGGAAATAATGCGTTTTTACCGACCTCTGGGCCCGATCTCCGCGCTGACGTTCGACCTGGATGACACCCTTTATGATAACCGCCCGGTGATTGACCGGACGATGCAGGAATCGCTGACGTTTGTGCGCAATTACCATCCGGCGCTGAGCCAGTTTGATGCCCATGCGCTTAATCAACTGCGACAAACGCTATTGTCCTCAGAACCTGAGATTTATCACGATGTCACCGTCTGGCGCCACCGCGCGCTGGAGTTAGGGATGCGTAATGCCGGGCTCTCCGCCGCCGAGGCGAAAGCCGGCGCCGATGCGGCGATGGAAAACTTCGCCCACTGGCGCAGTCGCGTCGACGTGCCGCAGGAGACGCACGATACGCTGGCGAAGCTGGCGCAGAAATGGCCGCTGGTGGCTATCACCAACGGTAACGCTCAGCCAGAACTGTTCGGGCTGAATGACTATTTCCGTTTCGTGCTGCGCGCGGGCCCGGATGGTCGCTCCAAGCCGTTTGCCGATATGTACCATCTGGCGGCGGAGCGCCTGGATTTACCCCTCGGGCAGATTCTGCACGTCGGCGATGATCTGACCACCGACGTGGCTGGCGCTATTCGCTGTGGAATGCAGGCCTGCTGGATCAAGCCGCAGGACGCGTCGTTGATGAAAACCGCCGATAGCCGCCTGCTGCCGCATATTGAAATTTCACGGTTGGCATCTCTGACCTCGCTGATATAATCACCAGTAACTCTGTATATATTAACAGGGGTTCGTGGAACCCCTTCTCTTCCGGCGGTGCCAATGGACGTTTCTTACCTGCTCGACAGCCTTAATGACAAACAGCGTGAAGCCGTAGCGGCCTCGCGCACCAATATGCTGGTTCTGGCAGGGGCGGGCAGTGGTAAGACGCGCGTACTGGTGCACCGTATCGCCTGGCTGCTGAGCGTGGAGAACTGCTCGCCGTATTCCATTATGGCGGTGACCTTTACCAACAAAGCGGCGGCGGAGATGCGCCACCGTATCGGCCAACTGATGGGCACCACCCAGGGCGGTATGTGGGTCGGCACCTTCCATGGCCTGGCCCATCGCCTGCTACGCGCCCATCATCTGGATGCCAACCTGCCGCAGGATTTCCAAATCCTCGATAGCGAAGACCAGCTGCGCCTGCTGAAGCGCCTGATTAAGGCGATGAACCTGGATGAGAAGCAATGGCCGCCGCGTCAGGCGATGTGGTACATCAACAGCCAAAAAGATGAAGGGCTGCGCCCGCACCATATTCAGAGCTACGGCAACCCGGTCGAACAGACATGGCAGAAGGTGTATCAGGCCTATCAGGAAGCCTGCGATCGCGCCGGGCTGGTGGACTTCGCCGAGCTGCTGCTGCGCGCGCACGAGCTGTGGCTGAACAAACCGCACATCCTGCAGCACTACCGCGAGCGCTTCACCAATATTCTCGTCGACGAATTCCAGGACACCAATAACATTCAATATGCCTGGATCCGCCTGCTGGCGGGCGATACCGGCAAAGTGATGATTGTCGGCGATGATGACCAGTCGATTTACGGCTGGCGCGGCGCGCAGGTTGAAAACATTCAGCGCTTCCTGAATGACTTCCCGGGGGCGGAAACTATTCGTCTGGAGCAGAACTATCGTTCGACCAGCAATATTCTCAGCGCCGCCAACGCCCTGATTGAAAACAACAACGGGCGGTTGGGCAAAAAACTGTGGACCGACGGCGCCGACGGCGAGCCCATTTCGCTGTACTGCGCCTTCAACGATCTCGATGAAGCGCGTTTCGTGGTTAACCGAATTAAAACCTGGCAGGAGAACGGCGGAGCGCTGGAGCAGTGCGCCATTCTCTATCGTAGCAACGCCCAGTCGCGCGTGCTGGAAGAGGCGCTGCTACAGGCCAGCATGCCTTACCGTATCTACGGCGGCATGCGCTTCTTCGAACGTCAGGAAATCAAAGATGCGCTCTCTTATCTGCGCCTGATTGCCAACCGCAACGATGACGCGGCGTTTGAGCGCGTAGTCAATACGCCTACCCGCGGTATCGGAGATCGTACCCTGGATGTGGTGCGCCAGACCTCGCGCGATCGTCAGCTGACGCTGTGGCAGGCCTGCCGCGAGCTACTGAAAGAGAAAGCGCTGGCTGGCCGCGCTGCCAGCGCTCTGCAGCGCTTTATGGAGCTTATCGACGCGCTGGCGCAGGAAACCGCCGATATGCCGCTGCATGTCCAGACTGACCGGGTCATTAAAGATTCCGGCCTGCGTATGATGTACGAGCAGGAAAAAGGCGAGAAGGGCCAGACCCGCATCGAAAACTTAGAGGAACTGGTGACGGCGACGCGCCAGTTCAGCTACAACGAAGAAGATGAAGATCTGATGCCGCTACAGGCGTTCCTCTCCCACGCCGCGCTGGAAGCCGGCGAAGGGCAGGCGGATACCTGGCAGGATGCGGTACAGCTGATGACTCTGCACTCGGCAAAAGGGCTGGAGTTCCCGCAGGTGTTTATCGTCGGCGTTGAAGAGGGGATGTTCCCGAGCCAGATGGCGCTTGATGAGGGCGGTCGTCTGGAGGAAGAGCGTCGTCTGGCCTACGTCGGCGTGACGCGCGCGATGCAGAAACTGACGCTGACCTACGCCGAAACCCGTCGTTTGTACGGCAAAGAGGTTTACCATCGCCCATCGCGCTTTATCGGCGAGCTGCCGGAAGAGTGCGTGGAAGAGGTGCGGCTGCGGGCTACGGTGAGCCGCCCGGTTAACCATCAGCGCCTCGGTACTCCGGTGGCGGAGAACGATACCGGCTATAAGCTGGGCCAGCGGGTCCGGCATCCGAAGTTCGGCGAAGGCACCATCGTAAACCTTGAGGGCAGCGGTGAACATAGCCGGCTGCAGGTGGCATTCCAGGGGCAGGGAATTAAATGGCTGGTCGCCGCCTATGCCCGGCTGGAAACGGTGTAACTTTAAGAAAAATATAATTTTTTTGTAATAATCTGCTAGCCTTATATGCTAAAGGGCAGGATTTGCTCTTTAGCGTTCCCTTGCGTGTTGACGCCGTTTTGGCGCTGGCGTAACATGCGCGCACGATTACGCTAAGAGGACATTCGCCTTGGACACACCCAGTAGATGCTGGCTCAACTTCCTGTCATTCAGGAACAACTCCTAAGGCTATCCCCTTATGCCGATAGCCTTAGCGGTTGTCGGCGACCCGTCCTATTCCCGTCGCTCTGAGTCAGGCTTAATGGTCTGAAACCCAAATAGTTTCTGTGTGCCCATCGAACTGTCCGATAAATTTTTTGTATTGGGAGTCCCGGTCATGCTGAGCGCATTTCAACTGGAAAATAATCGTTTAACGCGCCTTGAGGCCGATGAGATCAAGCATCTTGCCAGCTCGGTGTGGGTCGATCTGGTCGAGCCAGACGATGACGAACGTAGCCGTGTGCAAACGGAGTTAGGCCAGAACCTGGCGACGCGCCCGGAACTGGAAGACATCGAAGCGTCAGCGCGTTTCTTTGAAGACGAAGATGGTTTACACATCCACTCCTTTTTCTTTTTCGAAGATGCCGACGATCACGCCGGTAACTCAACCGTGGCGTTTACCATCCGCGAAGGCCGCCTGTTTACATTGCGCGAGCGTGAACTACCCGCTTTTCGCCTGTACCGCATGCGCGTGCGTAACCAGACGCTGGTCGACGGCAACGCCTATGAGCTGCTGTTAGATCTGTTCGAGACCAAAATCGAACAGCTGGCGGATGAGATAGAAAACATCTACAGCGACCTGGAAAAGCTGAGCCGCGTGATTATGGAAGGCCACCAGGGCGACGAGTACGACGAAGCGCTGTCGACGCTGGCGGAACTGGAAGATATCGGCTGGAAGGTTCGCCTCTGTCTGATGGATACCCAGCGCGCGCTAAACTTCCTCGTGCGGAAGGCGCGCCTGCCGGCAGGCCAGCTGGAACAGGCGCGAGAGATCCTGCGAGATATCGAATCCCTGCTGCCGCACAACGAATCGCTGTTCCAGAAGGTGAACTTCCTGATGCAGGCGGCGATGGGCTTTATCAACATCGAGCAGAACCGCATTATCAAGATCTTCTCGGTGGTTTCGGTCGTGTTCCTGCCGCCGACGCTGGTGGCGTCCAGCTATGGGATGAACTTTGAGTTTATGCCGGAACTACACTGGAGCTTTGGTTATCCGGGAGCCATCGTGTTTATGATGTTGGCAGGCCTGGCGCCGTATCTCTACTTCAAGCGTAAAAACTGGCTGTAAACCCGCCGCGGCTTTCCCCCTGAAAGCCGCGTTGTTATCTCATCAGACTCGACTACCTGGCCGGGCATTCACTGCGATTGCGGAGTTCTGCTTCCAGGCTTTCTTTTTCACTCTCGGTTAGTTGAGGATTAAAATCGATGTACTTAGTCAGATAGTTGGCGCAGACCGTTTCGTCCTGGTGGCTGCTGTGATTGTAAATGGATTTTTGATGATCGAATGTGTGGGTGTTATCCAGATTGTTATCCAGCAAATAACGGATTAATGCTTTTGAACCGTAGTAAAAAATATAGCTCCGTAGTTCTACGTCTCGAGTTTCCCAAATCCCTCCCTGTTCGCTGAAGAGATAAGTATTGAGAATGTTCCTGTTGTTTTTAATTTTATTAATAAGTTCCGGATTGTTATTGAGCACATCGATAGCCAGTAAATAGTTGCTTTTTTTCGTGGTGTAAAATGACCGCAGATAATTTATCGAAAACTGACGGCCATTTTTAATCAAGTTTTCAATGTGTTTATCATCAACTTTAATAAACGCTTTAAAGTCAGGATGAGACGCTATGATTGCGTTAATACGCTCGGCGCTGAGTTGCCTGCTTTTCGCATTATCAGTGGTGTTAATATCCATGAGCAGAGAACTGGCGATTCTATCTTTGTCATATTGATTTAACTCAGCATAGAAACGATGCATAGCCAGATTTAATAATTTGGAATTGGTATTTTGAGACCGCAGCGCCTTAAGATAATATTCGTTAAGCGCATCAGTATGTTTACCCGCTTCGCTCGTTACGTTGGCGCAGTCGATAAGGTAGAGAAAAGCGCTTTCGGGATAGACTTCATTTGAGAACATCATGTGTAACCAGAAGAGATTACTTTGGTTATCCGGACATCCACTGCGAAATGTCGTTTTGAGCTTGCTAATATCTCCCTGCTGCAGCAAGGTATCCATCCGTGTTGTGTTATCTTGCGCTATCTTCTGGGGATAGTAATAGATATTATAAATCAATAAAGAACATATGAATAATGTCAGGTATGTGATCCTTCTGGTGTTGCTCTGCATTTTGAAAAATAGCGACCAGCCGGCAGGTGAGAAAATAAACAGGCTAAGGGCGAAAAAATTAATTTTCTCATCGTGAAAATCGAGTGGCAAAGTAAATAAATAGAAAGTAATATTGATGATAGTGACAACATTGACCAATGCTATGATTTTGAGTTGCGGGCGGTCATTGCCAGCCTTTATCATGGCATAAAGCACCGGAGCGATGTAAATGGCAGGAGAGGCATAAATAAAAAATAGAATGGCTAATGCCAGGAGCAAATCTCCGGTAGTAAAATACATAGAACGTCCTTAAATATCATTTTTGTTTATTAATCCATTAATAATCCCATTACGCTATCATGAATATGCATGGGTGGCTATAAACCGATCGCCTGATGGCGATCGGTATCAACGAAGAAGAGCGTACTTAGCTTTTACGTAACCGGCGTTGGGTATACAGGGCATCGACGATAAACACCGCCAGCGCTACCCAGATAAAAGCGAAGGTTAGCATCTTATCGGCACCCGGCACCTCGCCGTAAAAAATGACCGCCAGCAGGAACATCAGCGTCGGGCCGATGTACTGGAAAAAGCCCAGCGTTGACAGGCGCAGGCGGGTTGCCGCACCGGTAAAGCACAGCAGGGGGATGGTCGTCACCACGCCAGCAGCCATCAGCAACACATTGAGCGCCCAGCTATTTTGTCCCATATGGCTGGTTGGACTATCGGCTATGCCAAACAGATAAATCGCGGCGACCGGCAGCAACCACAGGGTTTCAAATAGCATCCCGGTTTGCGCGTCGACGGCGATTTTCTTACGTACAAGTCCGTAGAAAGCAAAGCTGAACGCCAGCCCCAGACCGATGATCGGCAGCGAACCGAAGGTCCATAGTTGCACCAGCACGCCACAGGCAGCCAGCACAACCGCCAGCCACTGCATGCGGCGGAAGCGCTCGCCGAGGAAAATCATCCCGAGCACGATATTAACCAGCGGGTTAATAAAGTAACCGAGGCTGGCTTCCAGCATATGATGGTTATTGACCGCCCAGATAAAGAGCAGCCAGTTGCCGCCGATCAACACCGCCGACAGCGCGAGCAGGAACACTTTATGCGGCGTTTGCAGCAACTTTTTTACCTGTGGCCACTGATGGCTGAAGCTAATCAGCGCCACCATAAAGAAGAAGGACCAGATCACGCGATGCGTCAGGATTTCATCAGCGGGAACGTAGTCGATAAGCTTGAAGTAAGCGGGCGCGATACCCCAGATAAAATAGGCGGCCAGGGCCAGCATAATGCCCAGCCGCGTTTGTTTTGCGTCCATTGGTAGAATCCATTGCCAAAGAGAGTGATGTTACTCGATCTGCGGCAATCAACCCACCATATAGGTGGCTGTGGCGCTGGCGATATAAACCTGCTCTTCGTTATGCAGCTCGACGCGAGCCACGGCGACTTTGTTTCCGGCACGCAGCAGGCTGCTGGTCGCGGTGAAGCGTTCGCCGCGGCCAGGGCGTAAATAATCGACGCGCAAATCGATAGTTCCCATCCGCGAGAGACGCTGGCGCAGCTCTTCTTCGTTGATGGTGTCATGGCGAGTCAGGGTGCTGCCGACGCAGACCAACCCCGCGGCGACATCCAGCGCAGACGCAATAACGCCGCCGTGCAGAATACTTTGCGCCCAGTTACCAACCATCATCGGCTGATTATTAAAGCTGAGCTGGGCAAACTCTTTTTCATACCGTTCCAGTTCCAGCCCTAGGGCACGGTTAAAAGGCATATGATAAACAAAAATCTCTCCCACCAGCTTTAGCGCGGCGGCGGCGGTCAGTTCAGACATAGCAGAGGTCCATTCGTTAATGAAATGTTGATTTTATGCTTCAAAAATATTGATTTCCACTTTCGGAGGCGATAACGCAGCGGGAGGTGGATAAATAGGTAGAATGGCAGCAGGACAAAACATTAATAAGAACCATTCATCAGGAGAACAGTAATGCGTATCTCTTTAGCCTGGCTGCTGGCGCTTAGCGCGTTACCAGCAGGCGTTCTGGCGCAGGACGCGCCGATTGAACAAACCGTTCATGACAAACCCGCGGTACGGGGCAGTATTATCGCCAACCTGCTGCAGGATCATGATAATCCGTTCCTGCTTTATCCTTATGAGAGCAACTATCTGCTCTATACATGGACCAGCGATCTCAATAAAGAGGCAATTCGTAGTTACGACTGGGCCGATGACGCGCGTAAGGATGAGGTGAAGTTCCAGCTCAGCCTGGCGTTCCCGTTATGGCGCGGTATTCTCGGCGATAATTCGCTGCTTGGCGCTTCCTATACGCAAAAATCCTGGTGGCAGCTCTCTAACAGTAAAGGCTCGGCGCCGTTTCGCGAAACCAACTACGAGCCTCAGCTCTTCCTTGGTTTCGCGACGGATTATGAGTTTGCCGGCTGGACCTTGCGCGATATCGAAGTCGGCTATAACCACGACTCTAACGGCCGTTCCGATCCAACGTCACGTAGCTGGAACCGCCTGTATACTCGCCTGATGGCGCAAAACGGTAACTGGCTGGTTGAAGTGAAGCCGTGGTATGTGGTCGGCAGTACCGATGATAACCCCGATATCACCAAATACATGGGTTACTACCGCCTGAAGATTGGCTACCAGCTGGGGGAGGCTATTTTTAGCGCTCAGGGGCAATATAACTGGAATACCGGCTACGGCGGCGCGGAAATCGGGGTCAGTTACCCTATTACCAAGCACGTGCGCGCCTATACTCAGGTGTACAGCGGTTATGGCGAGTCGCTCATCGACTATAACTTCAATCAGACGCGCGTCGGCGTCGGTGTGATGCTCAACGATCTGTTTTAATCGTTGCACTCTGGCTCTCAGGCGCTGAAAATAGCGCCTGTTTTCTTTTCAGGCGAATGGGGTCAACGTGGCACAGGCGGAAGTATTAAATCAGGAATCGCTGGCTAAGCAGGTTTTACAAGAGACCTTCGGCTACCAGCAGTTCCGCCCGGGCCAGGAATCGATCATCGCCACGGCGCTGGAAGGCCGCGATTGCCTTGTAGTGATGCCGACAGGCGGCGGTAAGTCGCTGTGCTACCAGGTACCTGCATTGGTCCTCGGCGGCCTGACGGTTGTCGTGTCGCCGCTGATTTCGCTGATGAAAGACCAGGTCGATCAACTGCTGGCGAACGGCGTCGCCGCGGCCTGTCTTAATTCAACGCAAAGCCGCGAGCAGCAGCAAGAAGTGATGGCGGGCTGCCGCAGCGGGCAGATTCGTCTGCTGTATATCGCGCCGGAACGCCTGATGCTGGACAACTTTCTCGAGCATCTGAGCCACTGGAACTTAGCGATGCTGGCGGTAGATGAGGCGCACTGTATCTCGCAGTGGGGCCATGATTTCCGCCCGGAATATGCCGCGTTGGGCCAGCTGCGCCAGCGGATGCCGCATATTCCGTTTATGGCGCTCACCGCCACCGCGGATGACACCACCCGCCGCGATATTGTTCGCCTGCTGGGGCTCAACGATCCGCTGATTCAGGTCAGTAGCTTCGATCGCCCCAATATTCGCTATATGCTGATGGAGAAATTTAAGCCCCTCGATCAGTTGATGCGTTACGTCCAGGATCAGCGCGGTAAATCAGGGATTATCTACTGTAACAGCCGTTCTAAAGTTGAAGACACCGCCGCCAGGCTGCAAAGCCGCGGCATCAGCGCGGCGGCCTACCATGCTGGTCTGGAAAATGATATTCGTGCCGACGTGCAGGAGAAATTCCAGCGCGACGATCTGCAGATCGTGGTGGCGACGGTGGCCTTCGGTATGGGCATTAACAAACCGAACGTCCGTTTTGTGGTGCACTTTGATATCCCGCGCAACATTGAATCCTATTATCAGGAAACCGGCCGCGCCGGGCGTGACGGGCTGCCAGCGGAAGCGATGCTGTTTTACGATCCGGCGGATATGGCGTGGCTGCGCCGCTGCCTGGAGGAGAAGCCCGCCGGGCCGCTGCAGGATATTGAACGTCATAAGCTGAATGCGATGGGCGCCTTTGCCGAAGCGCAGACCTGTCGCCGTTTGGTGCTGCTGAACTATTTTGGCGAAGGGCGTCAGGAGCCGTGCGGCAACTGTGATATCTGTCTTGATCCGCCAAAGCAGTACGATGGCTTAATGGACGCGCGCAAGGCGCTTTCGACTATTTATCGGGTGAATCAGCGCTTCGGGATGGGCTACGTGGTTGAAGTACTCCGCGGCGCCAACAATCAGCGTATCCGCGACCTGAACCACGATAAACTGCCGGTGTACGGTATTGGTCGCGAGCAGAGCCACGAGCACTGGGTGAGCGTGATTCGCCAGTTAATCCACCTCGGGCTGGTGACGCAAAATATTGCCCAGCACTCCGCGCTGCAGCTCACCGAGGCCGCGCGTCCGGTACTGCGCGGTGAAGTCCCGCTGCAGCTCGCCGTGCCGCGTATCGTGGCGCTAAAACCGAAAGCGATGCAGAAATCCTTCGGCGGCAATTATGACCGCAAGCTGTTCGCCAAGCTGCGTAAATTACGTAAAGCGATCGCCGACGAGGAGAATATCCCACCCTATGTCGTCTTTAACGACGCGACGCTTATTGAGATGGCCGAACAGTCGCCGCTCACCGCCGGGGAAATGCTCAGCGTCAACGGCGTGGGGACCCGCAAGCTTGAGCGCTTCGGTAAAGAATTCATGGCGCTGATACGTGCTCATGTCGATGGCGATGATGAGTAGTCAGCCGCGGGAAAAGGTGCCAGAATAGTTTCCTTCTTCACTATTTCCCTGCGAGTTAAACATGTTGATGCTTTTTCTCACCGTGGCGCTGGTGCACATCATTGCGCTAATGAGTCCGGGGCCGGATTTTTTCTTCGTTTCGCAAACCGCGGTGAGCCGCTCGCGCAAAGAGGCGATGATGGGCGTGCTGGGGATCACCGGCGGCGTGATGGTCTGGGCGGGCGTAGCGCTGCTCGGCTTGCATCTGATTATCGAGAAAATGGCCTGGCTGCATACGTTGATTATGGTCGGCGGTGGGCTGTATCTGTGCTGGATGGGCTATCAAATGCTGCGCGGCGCGCTGAAGAAAAACGACATTGTCACGGCGGAACCGCAGGTTGAGTTGGCGCGTAGCGGGCGCAGTTTCCTGAAGGGCCTGCTGACCAATCTCGCCAATCCGAAAGCGATTATCTACTTCGGTTCGGTCTTTTCACTGTTCGTTGGCGATAACATCGGCGCCGGTGCGCGTTGGGGGATTTTCCTGCTGATCGTCCTTGAAACGCTGGCGTGGTTCACCATCGTAGCCAGCCTCTTCGCACTGCCGAAAATGCGCCGCGGCTATCAGCGGATGGCAAAGTGGATAGACGGCATCGCAGGAACCCTGTTTGCCGGTTTCGGCATTCATCTGATCATTTCGCGCTAACTCGTCATGCGATTATCCACCCGGTTTGTTGCCGGGTGGGGCAGACATTAGTGACGAAGCTGCTGTAGTTCATCCCTGGTCAAACCGGTCATTTCCAGGATAGCATCGTCATCCATGCCGCGATTGAGCATTGCTGCGGCGACCTGTAAAAGGGCCTGTCGTTTTCCTTCTTTGATGCCTTCTTTGATACCTTTCTCTCTGCCTTCTGCGAGCCACGTTTCTGCCAGAGTCATTAGCATTCCTCCATGCTGCGGCACATGCTGTGCCAGCTTATATTCAGGCGTGACGGGCGGAAGCGAGTAGCGCCCCCACCAGCATAAACAGCGAGCCAAACACTTTATTCAGCGCCTTCATCTGCTTCGGACCTTTAATCCAGGCCGCAATGCGCTGCGCCAGCGTCGCGTAACCGATCATCACAATGATATCGACCACAATGGTGGTGACGCCGAGTACCAGGTACTGCATCACCTGCGGCTGATGCGGGACGATGAACTGGGGAAACAGCGCGGCGAGGAAGACGATACTTTTTGGGTTGGTCAGATTGACGAACACCGCGCGTTTATAGAGCTTACCGCGGCTTTGAGTTCGCGCCAGCGTATTCAGGTCAATTGAACCCGCCGCCCGCCACTGCTGGATCCCCAGCCAGATAAGATAGGCCGCGCCCGCCCATTTCAACACTTCGAATGCCAGTACCGAGCGGGAGAAGAGCGTGCCCAGACCGACGCCGACCAGCACGATATGAATGGCCAATCCGGTTTGCAGGCCGGCAATAGAGGCCGCCGCGCCGCGATAGCCGTGGTTGATGGATGTGGTCATGGTATTGATCGCGCCGGAACCCGGCGACAGGCTGAGAATGATTGATGTCAGCAGATAAGCGAACCACCACTCGAAGGTCATGAGAATCTCCCTGATTGTCTATTTTTATGCCACAATACGCTATTGCATCAGCATTGTGTGATGTGCGACAAAAAAACGATTTTCAGCGGTTAACAGGGGTGTAAACCCGATGTTTGGGCAGCAAAAGGACTGGGACACACGAGAAAACGCGTTTGCGGCCTTTACCATGGGGCCGCTGACGGATTTCTGGCATCAGCGGGAAGAAGCTGAATTTACGGGCGTCGATAAGGTTCCGGTACGCTTTGTGCGCTTTTGTGCCGCAAATAACGACCGGCTGGTGGTCATTTGCCCCGGCCGCATCGAAAGCTACGTGAAGTATGCCGAACTAGCCTACGATCTCTTCCACAGCGGCTTTGACGTGATGATTATCGATCATCGCGGCCAGGGGCGCTCCGGTAGGTTACTGTCTGATACCCACCGCGGTCATGTTGTGCGCTTTAGCGATTATGTTGACGATCTGGCTGCGCTCTGGCAGCAGGAAGTGGTTCCCGGCCACTGGCGTAAACGTTTTATTCTCGCCCACTCGATGGGCGGCGCCATTGCCACGCTGTTCTTGCAGCGTCACCGGCAGCATTGCGACGCCATTGCCTTATGCGCGCCAATGTTTGGCATCATCATGCGCCTGCCGGACTGGATGGTGCGCCATATTCTCGACTGGGCTGAGGGCCATCAGCGTATTCGTGAAGAGTATGCCATCGGTACGGGCCGCTGGCGGGCGCTGCCGTTTTCGCTCAATGTGTTGACTCACAGTCGCCAACGCTATCGTCGCAACCTGCGTTTTTATGCCGACGATCCGCGGTTGCGCGTCGGCGGGCCGACCTATCACTGGGTGCGCGAAGGTATTCTGGCCGGCGAAGAGATATTGTCTGGCGTTGAGAAAGATACGACTCCGACGTTATTGATTCAGGCCGAGGATGAAAAGGTGGTCGATAACCTGATGCACGACCGCTATTGTGAACTCCGTTCCGCTGCCGGGCACCCTTGTGAAGGCGATAAGCCGCTCGTTATTGAAGGGGCATATCACGAGATCCTTTTTGAAAAGGACGCTATGCGCTCAGTCGCGCTAAATGCCATCGTCGATTTTTTCAATCGACATACTTAATCCGACGATAGATCTCGTCGCCCTGCTTAGAGGTTAAATTTTTTATGTACCAGGTTGTTGCGTCTGATTTAGATGGCACGCTGCTTTCCCCCGACCATTTCCTCACCCCCTATGCCAAAGAGACGCTGAAGCTACTCACCGCGCGCGGGATAAATTTCGTTTTCGCCACTGGCCGCCACTACATCGATGTGGGGCAGATCCGCGATAATCTCGGCATTAAGTCGTACATGATCACCTCTAACGGCGCGCGGGTACACGATAGCGAAGGTAAACAAATCTTCGCTCATAACCTCGACCGCGATATCGCCAGCGATCTGTTTGAGATGGTGCGTAACGATGTGAAGATTGTGACCAACGTCTATCGTGAAGATGAATGGTTTATGAATCGCCATCGCCCGGAAGAGATGCGCTTCTTCAAAGAGGCGGTGTTCAACTACAAGCTTTATGAACCGGGCGAGCTGGATGCGGATGGCATCAGCAAAGTTTTCTTCACTTGTGAAGATCATGAACATCTGCTGCCGCTTGAGCAGGCTATCAACGCGCGCTGGGGCGACCGCGTGAATGTGAGTTTCTCCACACTAACTTGTCTTGAAGTGATGGCTGGCGGTGTTTCGAAGGGGCATGCGCTGGAGGCCGTCGCGAAAATGCTCGGCTACAGCCTCAAAGAGTGTATCGCCTTTGGCGACGGCATGAACGATGCCGAGATGCTGTCGATGGCCGGTAAAGGCTGCATCATGGCGAACGCCCATCAGCGGTTGAAGGATTTGCATCCTGAGCTGGAAGTGATCGGCAGCAACGCCGATGATGCCGTACCGCATTACCTACGCAAGCTGTACCTCGATTGATAAAGATTGACGACTGGCTAATAACTGGTCAGTCGTCAACCTCTCTCTCCGCTACAATGCCTGTTCTTTATTCAATGAGACGACCATTGTGGCGCTATTAATTATCACCACTATCCTGTGGGCCTTTTCTTTTAGCCTGATTGGCGAATACCTTGCCGGTAGCGTCGATAGCTATTTTTCCGTGCTGATGCGCGTGGGGCTGGCAGCGCTGGTGTTTTTGCCTTTCCTGCGTACGCGCGGCCAGTCTCCGCGCACCATCGTACTCTATATGCTAGTGGGGGCGATGCAGCTTGGCATCATGTATTTGCTGGCTTTCCGCGCCTATCTTTATCTGACGGTCTCGGAATTTCTGTTGTTTACGGTCTTTACCCCGCTGTATATCACCCTGATTTACGATCTGCTCAGCGGTCGTAAACTGCGCTGGGGCTATCTGCTTAGCGCGGCGCTGGCGGTATTAGGGGCGGCGATCATCCGCTATGACAAAGTCAGCGATCATTTCTGGACCGGGCTATTGTTGGTGCAGTTGTCGAATATCTGCTTCGCCATCGGCATGGTGGGCTACAAGCGTTTGATGGAAGTCCGCCCGATGCCGCAACACAATGCTTTTACCTGGTTCTATGCCGGCGCCTTTATTGTGGCGGTAGCGGCGTGGTTTATGCTGGGCAATCCGCAGAGGTTGCCGACTACCGGCCTGCAGTGGGGAATCCTGGTCTGGCTTGGCGTGGTTGCTTCCGGATTGGGTTATTTCATGTGGAACTACGGCGCGACGCAGGTGGATGCCGGTACGTTGGGGATCATGAATAACGTTCACGTCCCCGCCGGGCTGTTGGTTAATCTCGCTATCTGGCAGGAGCAGCCCCACTGGCCGAGCTTTATCATTGGCGCGCTGGTAATCCTGGCTTCGCTATGGGTCCATCGCCGCTGGGTCGCTCCGCACTCCGTACAAACGGCAGATGATCGCAAGCGTGGTTCCGCGCTGAGCGAATAAACGCTTCTGTTACCGGCTGGCGTTGCTCGCCATCGCGCACTGCAGCATACAGCCGGCTCCACAGTCCTTCTCCCAGGGTTTTGGTGACAATTAAACCCTGGCGTTCAAAACTTTCCACCACCCAGTGCGGCAGGGCGGCGATACCCATCCGCGCGGCGACCATCTGAATCAACAGCAGCGTGTTATCGACACTTTTCAACTGTGGGCTGATCCCCGCCGGTTGCAGGAAGTGGCGCCAGATATCCAGCCGCCCGCGCTGTACCGGATAAATCAGTAACGTTTCCGCAGCCAGATCTTCCGGGGAGATGCGCGTTTTCGCCGCCAGCGGATGTTCCGGAGCTAACACCAGACGAACTTCATAATCAAACATCGGTGAATAGTGCAGGCCGCTACGCGGCAAAATATCTGAGGTCATCACCAGATCGAGTTCACCCTGCTGCAGGGCTGGCTGCGGGTCAAAGGTGACGCCGGACTGAAAATCAACTTCCACCAGCGGCCAGCGGGCGCGGAAGCTTTCCAGCGCCGGGGTGAGCCATTGAATACAGCTATGGCACTCAATCGCCAGCCGCAGACGGGTTTGCTGTGGTTCATTGCAATCCTGTAGCGCGCGAGCGATCTGCGGCAGCACCTGATTGGCCAACTGCAGCAGAATTTCTCCTTGCGGCGTGAAGCGTAGCGGCTGGCTTTTACGCACAAATAAACGGAAGCCAAGGCGCTGTTCCAGATCGCTAAACTGGTGGGACAGGGCCGACTGGGTTTGGTGCAGGGCCGCCGCCGCGCCCGCCAGCGAACCGCTGTTCCGCAACGCCTGTAGCGTTTTCAGGTGTTTAATCTCGATCATGAATGTCCTTCACTTCGGCATGAATAATTTGCGCTTGAGGAATATACAGTACCTTTACATTATGGATGTGTAAACATCTGGATGGCTAAAATCCTTCGTCTTTTGAATTTATGGTGCGTTGGCTGCGTCCGCTCACCCCAGTCACTTACTTCAGTAAGCTCCTGGGGATGAGGCAAACTTGCCGCCTTCCCTAAATACAAAATCCTTTGGATTAATAATTAATTAGAGGAAGAACACATGACCATTATTAATCACACCCTCGGTTTTCCTCGCGTTGGCCTTCGCCGCGAGCTGAAAAAAGCGCAAGAGAGCTACTGGGCGGGCAACGCCACGCGTGAAGAGCTGTTGGCGGTAGGTCGCGAACTTCGTGCTCGTCACTGGGAGCAGCAGAAACAGGCTGGCATTGATCTGCTGCCGGTGGGCGATTTTGCCTGGTACGACCATGTTCTGACCACCAGCCTGCTGCTGGGCAACGTGCCGGCTCGTCATCAGAACAAAGACGGCACCGTCGATATCGATACTCTGTTCCGCATTGGTCGCGGCCGCGCGCCGACCGGCGAACCCGCTGCCGCCGCGGAAATGACCAAGTGGTTCAATACCAACTATCACTACATGGTGCCGGAATTTGTCCAGGGCCAGCAGTTCAAGCTGAGCTGGACCCAACTGCTGGATGAAGTGGACGAAGCGCTGGCACTGGGCCACAAGATTAAGCCTGTACTGCTGGGGCCGGTAACCTATCTGTGGCTGGGCAAAGTAAAAGGCGAACAGTTTGACCGTTTAAGCCTGCTGAACGATATCCTTCCGGTTTACCAGCAGGCACTGGGCGAGCTGGCGAAACGCGGCATTGAGTGGGTGCAGATTGATGAACCGGCGCTGGTACTGGAGCTGCCGCAAGCATGGTTGGATGCCTTTAAACCGGCTTATGAGGCCCTGCAGGGGCAGGTAAAACTACTGCTGACTACCTATTTTGAAGGGATCGCCGACAACCTTGATGTTATCACCGCGCTGCCGGTACAGGGGCTTCACGTCGATCTGGTGCATGGCAAAGATGATGTTGCTGAACTACATAAACGTCTGCCGGCCGACTGGCTGTTATCCGCCGGGCTGATCAACGGTCGTAACGTCTGGCGCGCCGATCTCACGGAAAAATATGCGCAAATTAAGGCGATTGTCGGTCAACGTGAGCTATGGGTCGCCTCTTCCTGCTCCTTGCTGCATAGCCCGATCGATCTGAGCGTAGAGACCCGTCTTGATGCCGAAGTAAAAAGTTGGTTTGCTTTCGCCCTGCAGAAGTGCGGCGAACTGGCGCTGCTGCGCGATGCGCTGAACAGCGGTGATACGACGGCGATCGAGGCGTGGAGCGCGCCAATCCAGGCTCGTCGCCATTCGACTCGCGTACACAACGCGGCAGTGGAAAAACGGCTGGCGGCAATCACCGCCCAGGACAGCCAGCGCGCCAGTCCTTATGCCGAGCGCGCACAGGCGCAGCGCAGGCGCTTTAACCTGCCAGCATGGCCGACGACGACGATCGGTTCATTCCCGCAGACAACCGAAATTCGTACCCTACGTCTGGACTTCAAAAAGGGCAATCTTGATGCCAGTCATTATCGGACGGGTATTGCCGAACATATTAAGCAGGCGATCGTCGAACAAGAACGTCTGGGTTTAGACGTGCTGGTGCACGGAGAAGCCGAGCGTAATGACATGGTGGAGTATTTCGGCGAACATCTGGACGGTTTCATCTTTACGCAAAACGGTTGGGTGCAAAGCTATGGCTCTCGCTGCGTGAAGCCGCCGGTGGTTATCGGCGACGTCAGCCGTCCGCAGGCGATCACCGTCGAATGGGCGAAGTACGCGCAGTCTCTTACCGACAAGCCGGTCAAAGGCATGTTGACCGGTCCGGTGACCATTCTGTGCTGGTCCTTCCCGCGCGAAGATGTCAGCCGTGAAACCATCGCGAAGCAGATTGCGCTGGCGCTGCGCGATGAAGTGGCGGATCTGGAGGCGGCCGGTATCGGTATTATCCAGATTGATGAACCGGCACTGCGCGAAGGTCTGCCGCTGAAGCGCAGTGATTGGGATGCTTATCTACAGTGGGGCGTCGAAGCTTTCCGCATCAACGCCGCGGTTGCTAAGGATGACACCCAGATTCATACCCACATGTGTTATTGCGAGTTTAATGACATCATGGATTCTATCGCCGCGCTGGATGCCGACGTCATCACCATTGAAACTTCGCGTTCTGACATGGAACTGCTGGAGTCGTTTGAAGAGTTCGAATATCCGAACGAAATCGGCCCGGGCGTTTATGATATTCACTCGCCAAACGTACCGAGCGTGGAGTGGATTGAAGGGTTGCTGGAGAAGGCCGCGCAGCGTATTCCGGCGGAGCGCTTGTGGGTTAACCCGGACTGCGGCCTGAAAACCCGTGGTTGGCCGGAAACCCGCGCCGCGCTGGCTAACATGGTGCAAGCGGCGCAGAATCTGCGCGAATCAGCCTGATAGATACGCGGAAAACAACAGAGGAGGCCACTGCCTCCTCTTTTCATGTATCAGGCGAGTTACCCTTTTTTACCGCCATATTGAGCAAACCAGTCCAGCATCCGCTGCCAGCCGTCTTTGGCTGACTCTTCGTGATAGCTGGCGCGATAGTCGGCGTTAAAGGCGTGATCGGCCTCGGGATAGACCACGATCTCGGCGTTCGCATTTGCCGCCCGCAGCGCCTGGCGCATGGTCTCGACGGTATCCTGCGGAATGCTGGCGTCTTTAGCGCCGTACAGGCCAAGTACCGGCGCGTTGAGATCGACGGCGATATCCACCGGGTGTTTTGGCGAATTCAGCGATTTTTCTCCCACCAGTTTGCCATACCAGGCGACGCCTGCCTTCAACTGCGGGTTATGCGCGGCATACAGCCAGGTGATGCGACCGCCCCAGCAGAAACCGGTGATCAGCAGACGATGGGCATCGCCGCCGTGGCGTGCCGCCCAACTGGCGACGTGGTCGAGATCCGCCAGCACCTGTGCGTCAGGCACCTTAGTGACCAGTTCTTTGAACAGGGTAGGGATATCGTTGTACTCATTCGGATCGCCCTGGCGGAAGTAGAGTTCTGGCGCAATCGCCAGATAGCCTTCCTGCGCCAGGCGGCGGCACAGATCGCGAATATGCTCATGTACGCCGAAAATTTCCTGCACCACGATAACGATCGGCAGCGGGCCGTCAGCGTTTTTCGGGCGGGCGTGATAGGCAGGCATATTCTCGCCCTGCGATGGGATCGAGGTTTCTCCGGCGGTAATGTGCTCATCCGACGTATGGACGGCGGTAGAGGCGTGCGGCGAGGCTGCAGGTGCGAATCCGGGTTGTTTGGTGGTGGTCATGGTATTCTCCGTACCCTTATTTATTAGCGCATCGATAAATATAGACTCTTAGACTGAACGTTAATAAAGCACAGTGCCTGAAAGCGGCTATCTTTTGTTCTGTGACCGCGAATATAACTTGTTAATGTGATGTGAATCACTATTTCTTGAAAAACAAATGCAATCATTGTTATGCATGGTGACTATCATCACAAAAATAAGCGAGTGGCTTCTGTAAAGTACCCTTTTGCTTCTGCTGATACTTCGACCCACAGAGGAGTTTTTTATGTCCAAGTCTGATGTTTTTCATCTCGGCCTCACCAAGAAAGATTTACAAGGGGCTACGCTGGCTATCGTCCCTGGCGATCCGGAGCGTGTGGAAAAGATCGCCGCGCTGATGGATAAGCCGGTTAAGCTGGCATCACATCGTGAATTTACCTCCTGGCGCGCTGAGCTGGACGGCAAACCGGTGATTGTTTGCTCCACCGGTATCGGCGGCCCGTCGACCTCTATCGCCGTGGAAGAGCTGGCGCAGCTGGGGGTTCGTACCTTCCTGCGTATCGGTACCACCGGCGCGATTCAGCCACATATCAATGTTGGCGATGTACTGGTGACGACCGGTTCTGTCCGTCTGGACGGCGCCAGCCTGCACTTTGCGCCGATGGAGTTCCCGGCCGTTGCTGACTTCGCCTGTACCACCGCGCTGGTGGAAGCGGCGAAATCAATCGGTGCGACCACCCATATCGGCGTGACTGCTTCTTCTGATACCTTCTATCCAGGCCAGGAGCGTTACGACACCTTCTCCGGCCGCGTCGTGAGCCGTTTCAAAGGCTCGATGGAAGAGTGGCAGGCAATGGGCGTCATGAACTATGAAATGGAATCCGCTACGCTGCTGACCATGTGCGCCAGCCAGGGCCTGCGCGCCGGGATGGTGGCAGGGGTTATCGTCAACCGTACCCAGCAAGAGATCCCTAACGCCGAAACCATGAAGCAAACCGAAAGCCACGCGGTGAAAATCGTTGTGGAAGCGGCGCGCCGTCTGCTGTAGTTCTTCTCTTTTTCTCACAGGGCCGGATCTTCCGGCCTTTTTTTTGCGTAGCGCCTCGCAGGAAAATCCTTTTCAACTGGACGTTTGTACAGCACAATTCTATTTTTGTGCCGTAAGTGGTTGCCGGGGAGGCGTTGTGGATATCTCTATTGTGATAAGCGCCGTGGTGGCGCTGGCGGCAGGGTTAATCGTTGGCTGGCTGGCGACAAAAGCCCGCGCCGATCAAATCCGTGCCGATCTCATTGAAGAGCGCCGCGAGCTGGATATTGAACTTAGCGCCGCACGTCAGCAGCTGGTGCAGGAATCGCACTGGCGCGATGAGTGCGAACTTCTCAACAACGAGCTGCGCAGCCTGCGTGATATCAACACCTCGCTGGAGGCCGACCTGCGTGAAGTGACCACCCGTCTGGAATCCACGCAGTTGCACGCCGAAGATAAAATTCGCCAGATGGTCAACAGCGAGCAGCGCCTGAGCGAGCAGTTTGAAAACCTGGCGAACCGCATATTTGAGCACAGCAACCGACGGGTTGATGAACAAAATCGCCAGAGCCTGCATGGCCTGCTGACGCCGCTGCGCGAACAGCTCGACGGCTTCCGTCGCCAGGTGCAGGACAGCTTCGGCCAGGAGGCGCGTGAGCGCCACACGCTGGCGCACGAAATCCGCAATTTGCAACAGCTGAACGCACAGATGGCGCAAGAGGCGCTGAACCTGACGAAAGCGCTGAAGGGTGATAACAAAACTCAGGGCAACTGGGGAGAAGTGGTGCTAACCCGCGTGCTGGAGGCCTCCGGCCTGCGCGAAGGCTATGAGTATCAAACTCAGGTGAGCATCGAAACCGATAACCGCTCGCGGATGCAGCCGGATGTTATCGTGCGTCTGCCGCAGGGCAAAGACGTGGTTATCGACGCCAAAATGACCCTCGTCGCCTATGAGCGCTACTTCAACGCTGACGACGACTACACCCGCGAATCGGCGCTACAGGAGCATATTGCCTCGGTGCGTAACCACATTCGCCTGCTGGGGCGTAAAGATTACCAACAACTGCCGGGACTTCGTTCGCTCGACTATGTGCTGATGTTCATCCCCGTTGAGCCTGCGTTCCTGCTGGCTATCGACCGCCAACCTGAGCTTATCAGCGAGGCGCTGAAGAACAATATTATGTTGGTTAGCCCGACAACCTTGCTGGTGGCGTTGCGCACCATCGCCAACTTGTGGCGCTATGAGCATCAAAGCCGTAACGCGCAAAAAATCGCCGAGCGCGCCGGGCGTCTGTACGACAAGATGCGGCTGTTTGTCGACGATATGTCGGCTATCGGTCAAAGTCTTGATAAAGCGCAGGATAACTATCGCCAGGCGATGAAAAAGCTTGCCTCCGGGCGCGGCAACTTGCTGGTGCAGGCCGAGTCATTCCGTGGCCTGGGGGTCGAGGTTAAGCGCGGGATTAATCCTGATTTAGTCGAGCAGGCCACGGCGCAGGATAACGAATATCGCCTTGAGGAAGATGAAAATTCACCGCAGGAAGATGTGTTTAGCGCCGATTCCGACCCTGCAGCGAGCGCAAACGAGCACGTCAGGCCAAGCTGAAACGTATGGGAAATGGCCTGAATCTGTTACACTCGCTGAACATTTTCTTGATAAGTAAGCGGGCATAGAGATGGTTGAGGATTCACAAGAAACAACGCATTTTGGCTTTCAAACGGTAGCCAAAGAGCAGAAGGCGGACATGGTGGCGCATGTATTCCATTCTGTCGCTGCAAAATATGATGTGATGAACGACTTAATGTCGTTCGGGATTCATCGCTTGTGGAAGCGCTTCACCATCGACTGCAGCGGCGTGCGTCGCGGGCAAACTGTGCTGGACTTAGCGGGTGGTACCGGCGACCTGACGGCGAAGTTTTCCCGTCTGGTGGGCGAAACCGGCCGTGTGATGCTCGCCGATATCAATGATTCGATGCTCAAAATGGGCCGCGAAAAACTGCGCAACATCGGTATTGTCGGTAACGTCGAGTATGTTCAGGCCAACGCTGAAGCGCTGCCGTTTGCGGATAACACCTTTGACTGCATCACCATCTCCTTTGGCCTGCGTAACGTTACCGATAAAGACAAAGCGCTGCGTTCAATGTACCGCGTGCTGAAACCGGGCGGACGTCTGCTGGTTCTGGAGTTTTCTAAACCGATTCTCGAACCGCTGAGCAAAGCCTACGACGCTTACTCCTTCCACGTGCTGCCGAAAGTCGGCGAGCTGGTGGCAAACGATGCGGAAAGTTATCGCTATCTGGCGGAATCCATCCGCATGCATCCCGATCAGGACACCCTGAAAGGCATGATGCAGGAGGCGGGTTTTGAAAGCGTCGACTACTACAACCTGACGGCAGGTATTGTCGCGCTACACCGCGGCTATAAGTTCTGACAGGAGGGACGCTATGCCTTTCGCACCACTGGTTACCGCTGGCATCGAAACGGTTCTTAATACTTTTCTCTGGCGCGACCGCGCGCTTAAACCGGCGCGTCAGCGCCTGCTAGGGAAAGTGCTGCGCGTAGAGCTCAAAGAGCTGTCGGCGCCTGTCGTGCTGGCCTATAGCGAGCAGCAAATCGACGTGCTCGGCGCATGGGAAGGCGAAGCTGACTGTACCGTGATAACCCGCCTGAGCGTGCTGCCGCAGCTGCGTAACCGCCAACAACTGACCGCGCTGATCCGCAGCGGCGATCTGGAAGTACAGGGCGACCTGCAGGTTGTGCAGAACATGGTCGCACTTTGCGATCTGGCGGAGTTCGACCCGGCAGAGTTATTGGCGCCGTATACCGGCGATATCGTCGCTGAAGGGGTTGGCAAGGTGCTTCGCGGCGGCGCGCGCTTCCTGCTGCAGGGCGCGAAAAGCCAGCAGCGCTACGTCGCTGAAGCGATTACCGAAGAGTGGCGACTGGCGCCGGGGCCGTTGGAAATGGCCTGGTTTGCTGAAGAGTCCGCCGCTGTAGAACGCGCGCTGGCCGCACTGGAAAAACGGCTGGAAACGCTGGAGGGCAAATGACGCCAGGAGAATTACGGCGCCTGTATTTTATCATCCGCACCTTTTTGAGTTACGGGCTTGATGAGCTCATTCCCAAAATGCGTATCACATTGCCGCTGCGCATCTGGCGGCGAATGTTGTTCTGGATGCCGAATCGCCACAAAGATAAACCGCTGGGTCAACGCTTACGCCTGGCGCTGCAGGAGCTGGGCCCGGTGTGGATTAAGTTCGGCCAGATGCTCTCCACCCGCCGCGATCTGTTCCCGCCGCAAATCGCCGATCAACTGGCGCTGCTGCAGGATCGCGTCGCACCTTTCGATGGCAAATTGGCTAAACAACAGATCGAACAAGCGATGGGCGGGCTGCCCATTGAAGCCTGGTTCGATGATTTCGCCATTGAGCCGCTCGCTTCCGCCTCCATCGCCCAGGTCCATACCGCGCGCCTGAAAGACAACGGCAAAGAGGTCGTCATCAAGGTCATCCGCCCGGATATCCTGCCGGTGATCAAAGCGGACATGAAATTAATCTACCGCCTGGCGCGCTGGGTACCTCGTCTGCTGCCGGATGGCCGCCGTCTGCGCCCGCAAGAAGTCGTCCGCGAATATGAAAAAACGCTGATGGACGAGCTGAATCTGTTACGCGAGTCGGCTAACGCTATTCAGCTACGGCGCAATTTCGAAGATAGCCCAATGCTATACGTGCCGGAAGTCTATTCCGATTACTGCAGCGAAGGCATGATGGTGATGGAGCGGATCTACGGTATTCCGGTTTCCGACGTCGCTGCGCTGGAAGCCCAGGGCACCAACATGCAGTTGCTTGCGGAGCGTGGGGTGCAGGTCTTCTTTACCCAGGTGTTTCGCGACAGCTTTTTCCATGCGGATATGCATCCGGGTAATATTTTCGTTAGCTACGATCATCCGCATGACCCGCAATATATCGGTATCGACTGCGGTATCGTCGGCTCGCTGAACAAAGACGATAAGCGTTATCTCGCAGAAAACTTCATTGCTTTCTTCAACCGCGATTACCGTAAGGTTGCCGAGCTGCACGTCGATTCCGGCTGGGTGCCGCCGGATACCAACGTTGAAGAGTTTGAGTTTGCGATTCGCACCGTGTGCGAGCCCATCTTTGAAAAGCCGCTGGCGGAAATCTCCTTCGGCCACGTATTGCTGAATCTGTTTAATACCGCGCGGCGTTTCAATATGGAAGTCCAACCGCAGCTGGTTTTGCTTCAGAAGACATTACTTTACGTAGAAGGGGTAGGTCGTCAGCTCTATCCTCAGTTAGACTTGTGGAAAACGGCGAAGCCTTTCCTCGAGTCGTGGATTAAGGATCAGGTCGGTATTCCCGCGCTGGTGCGTGCGTTTAAAGAAAAAGCGCCGTTCTGGATTGAAAGGATGCCGGAAATTCCTGAGCTGGTGTACCAAAGCCTGCAGCAGAGCAAACAGCTGCAGACCAGTGTCGATACTATCGTGCGCGACTTCCAGGTGCGTCACGTGCGTCAGGGGCAGTCCCGCTATCTGTTTGGTATAGGCGCCGTTTTGCTTTTAAGCGGTACGCTGTTATTTATCCACCGCCCGGAGTGGGGCATGATGCCAGGCTGGCTGATGGCCGGCGGCGTCGTAACCTGGCTTATTGGTTGGCGAAAAACGCGCTGACAGGTTTCGCGTTTATTCTGGCGCATTGATTCTTGCGCGAAGTCATGTGAGCGGTCTGACAAAGAGGCGTCTCACCGGATGACGTGTATAATGCGCTCTCATCATTCATCATCTGTCATAGGGGAACGTGTATGGGTGGTATCAGTATTTGGCAGTTGTTAATTGTTGTCGTCATCGTAGTTCTGCTTTTCGGGACGAAGAAGCTGAGCTCGCTGGGTTCGGATTTAGGCGCATCGATCAAGGGCTTTAAAAAAGCGATGAGCGATGATGAGAAATCTGATAAATCCTCAGCCGATGCAGATTTTGCAGCGAAAACTATCGCTGATAAACAAGATGATGCGAAAAAAGACGAGACAAAACGCCACGACAAAGAGCAGGTGTAATTCGTGTTCGATATCGGTTTTAGTGAACTATTGCTGGTGTTCGTGATTGGCCTCATCGTATTGGGGCCACAGCGACTACCTGTCGCCGTCAAAACGGTGGCCAGCTGGATCCGTACGTTGCGCTCGCTGGCGACCACCGTACAAAATGAGCTTGCCCAGGAGCTAAAACTGCAGGAGTTTCAGGAGAGCCTGAAGAAGGTGGAGAAAGCCAGCCTGGATAATCTGACTCCGGAGCTCAAAGCCTCGATGGACGAGCTGCGTGAAGCAGCTGAATCTATGAAGCGTTCCTATACCGCCCACGATCCTGAAAAGGCCAGCGACGAAGCGAACACCATCCATAATCCGGTCGTCAAAGGTAGCGAAGCGCAGCGCCAGGATATTACACCGGCAACGGCGGAACATCAGGTCAGCGCCCCGGCACATACCCCGGAGCCCGTTGCCGAGGAGCCATCCGTTTCGCCGGCTGAAGTCCCGGCGGCTAAGGAAAAAGCCGCCGCGGCAGTGCCAGATTCTTCCCCCGCATCGAGTGATAAAGCGTAAAAAATGGGCGTAGACGAGACTCAACCGTTAATTTCACATCTGATTGAGCTGCGTAAGCGTCTGCTCAACAGCATCATTGCCATCCTGGTGATCTTCCTGGCGTTGGTTTACTTCGCCAACGATATCTATCAACTGGTATCCGCTCCGCTTATCAGCAAAATGCCGGTAGGCGCGACGATGATCGCCACCGATGTCGCTTCCCCTTTCTTCACGCCGATCAAACTGACCTTTATGGTTTCGGTGATCCTGTCGGTGCCGGTCATTCTTTATCAGGTATGGGCATTCGTGGCGCCGGCGTTGTATAAGCATGAACGTCGGCTGGTCATGCCGCTGCTGGTTTCCAGTACGTTGCTGTTTTATATCGGTATGGCTTTCGCTTATTTCGTCGTGTTCCCGCTGGCATTCGGCTTCCTGACTCACGCCGCGCCGGAAGGGGTATTAGTTTCGACCGATATCCGTAGCTACCTCGATTTTGTCATGGCGTTGTTTATGGCTTTCGGCGTGTCGTTTGAAGTGCCGGTCGCCATCGTCCTGCTCTGCTGGATGGGCGTCACGACGCCGGAAGATTTACGTAAAAAACGGCCCTACGTGCTGGTGGGCGCCTTCGTGGTCGGTATGTTGCTGACGCCGCCGGATGTGTTCTCGCAAACGCTGTTGGCCATCCCCATGTATTGCCTGTTTGAAGTCGGGGTGTTCTTTGCCCGTTTCTACACCGGTAAACGCCTGACGCGTGACGAAGATGCCGACGCCGAAGAGGCGGAGAGCAAAGAAGAGTAACAACGCCAACCGCCCGTCAGGGCGGTTGTCATATGGGAGTTATGATGTTTGATATTGGCGTAAATCTGACCAGCTCGCAGTTTTCCCGCGACCACGACGAGGTGGTTGCGCGCGCGCAGGCGGCAGGTGTCCATGGGATGTTGCTGACCGGCACCAATCTGCATGAAAGCCAGCAGGCGCGGCAGATGGCTGGCCGTTACGCCAACTGCTGGTCTACCGCGGGTGTACATCCGCACGATAGCAGCACCTGGACTGAGTCGGTGGCCGAAGAAATCCACGCGCTGGCCCGCCAGCCGCAGGTGGCGGCGATTGGCGAATGCGGTCTTGATTTCAACCGTAATTTCTCAACGCCGCAGGAACAAGAGAAGGCATTCAGCGCCCAGCTGGCGTTGGCGGCCGAGCTCTCAATGCCGGTATTTTTACACTGCCGCGACGCCCATCAACGGTTCCTTGAGCTGCTGGAGCCGTGGCTCAATAAACTGCCCGGCGCCGTGTTGCACTGCTTTACCGGTAGCCGCGAGGAAGTAATTCAGTGTCTTGATAGAGGTTTATTTATCGGTATCACCGGTTGGGTGTGCGATGAGCGGCGGGGACTGGAGCTTCGTGAACTGTTGCCGGCAATCCCGGCGGAACGTCTGCTGCTGGAGACCGATGCGCCATATCTATTACCGAGGGATATGAAGCCGAAGCCCTCCTCGCGGCGCAACGAGCCCGCGTATCTGCCGCATATTCTGGCAAGCGTAGCGGGCTGGCGAGGCGAGGAAGCGCAATGGCTGGAGGAGGTTACGGATGCGAACGTCAGGAAGCTGTTTGGCGTGCGCTTTTAACCGCGCCGTCAGATTTTATAGAAGTCGGTATTTTTAACGCTTTGCAGGACCTGTTTATTCAACAGATTGAGGAGCAGCATTGAACGGGCTTCGCCGTCGGGCTCGGTGAAAATAGCCTGCAGCCCTTCAAAAGCACCGTCGGTGATTAACACGCTGTCGCCTTCATGAGGCGTTTCCGGGTCGGTAATACCTTCCGGTTTATAGATGGAAAGCTGGTGAATCACCTCTGAAGGGACCACTGCCGGTTGGGCGCCAAAACGGACGAAACTGTTCACCCCTCGGGTAGCGCTGATGGTGGTGGTATGAATGATCTCGGGATCGAATTCGACGAACAGATAGTTTGGGAACAGGGGCTCGCTGACCGTAGTACGTTTACCACGGATGATTTTTTCCAGCGCGATCGTCGGCATCAGGCAATTGACTGCCTGACGTTCAAGGTGTTCCTGGGCGCGCTGAAGCTGCCCACGTTTGCAATAAAGTAAGTACCAGGCTTGCATAATGACTCTTTCCGCTTTACTACCTGCAAGCATAACAAAAGCCTGGAACAATCGCGAAAACCATTATAAGCGAAAGCGTAAATAGCCTGTTCATTTACGCTTATTTAACAAAAGTACAGCATCGTTGCGGCGAAAATCGTATAATCAGCCGCTTGTATAGAGGTCAATAATAACTCCATGAAATACCACGATCTACGCGACTTTCTGACATTACTTGAGCAGCAGGGCGAGCTAAAACGGATAACCCTGCCGGTCGACCCGCATCTGGAAATTACCGAAATTGCCGACCGCACCCTGCGTGCCGGCGGCCCGGCGCTGCTGTTTGAAAACCCGAAAGGCTACTCGATGCCGGTGCTGTGCAACCTGTTTGGCACGCCGCGTCGTGTGGCGCTGGGGATGGGCCAGGAAGACGTCAGTTCGCTACGGGAAGTCGGGAAGCTATTGGCCTTTCTGAAAGAGCCGGAACCGCCAAAAGGCTTCCGCGATCTGTTTGATAAGCTGCCGCAGTTCAAGCAAGTGTTGAATATGCCGACCAAACGCCTGCGCGGCGCGCCTTGTCAGCAAAAAATCATCCAGGGCGATGATGTCGATCTCAACAAAATACCGATTATGACCTGCTGGCCGGAAGATGCCGCGCCGCTGATTACCTGGGGGCTGACGGTGACCCGCGGCCCGCACAAGGAGCGGCAAAATCTGGGTATTTATCGCCAGCAGCTGATCGGCAAAAATAAACTCATCATGCGTTGGTTGTCCCACCGCGGCGGCGCGCTCGATTTCCAGGAGTGGTGCGCGGCGCATCCCGGCGAACGTTTTCCGGTTTCCGTGGCGCTTGGCGCCGATCCGGCGACTATTCTGGGCGCGGTGACGCCGGTTCCTGATACCCTGTCGGAATACGCTTTCGCAGGCTTGCTGCGCGGCACCAAGACCGAAGTGGTGAAGTGCGTTTCCAATGACCTTGAAGTGCCGGCCAGCGCGGAAATCGTGCTTGAAGGCTACATTGAGGCCGGCGAGATGGCGCCGGAAGGGCCATACGGCGATCATACCGGCTACTACAATGAAGTAGACAGCTTCCCGGTATTTACGGTGACCCATATTACCCAGCGCGAAGACGCGATTTATCATTCGACCTATACCGGTCGTCCGCCGGATGAACCCGCGGTGCTGGGCGTGGCGCTGAACGAAGTCTTTGTGCCGATTCTGCAAAAGCAGTTCCCGGAAATCGTCGATTTCTATCTGCCGCCGGAAGGGTGTTCCTATCGCCTGGCGGTGGTGACCATGAAAAAACAGTACGCAGGCCATGCCAAGCGCGTGATGATGGGCGTCTGGTCGTTCCTGCGCCAGTTCATGTATACCAAGTTCGTGATTGTCTGCGACGATGACGTGAACGCGCGCGACTGGAATGACGTGATTTGGGCGATTACTACCCGTATGGACCCGGCTCGTGATACGGTACTGGTAGAAAATACGCCAATAGATTATCTGGATTTTGCCTCGCCGGTTTCCGGCCTGGGTTCAAAAATGGGGCTGGATGCCACAAATAAATGGCCTGGCGAAACCCAGCGTGAATGGGGTCGTCCAATCAAAAAAGATCCTGAGGTGACGGCGCGTATCGACGCCATCTGGGATGAACTGGCCATCTTTAAATAACAGTAAGCGGGGCTAACGCCGCTGTTTTGCTCTATAGACCCGACAGAGGGGACGCATGACAACCTTAAGCTGTAAAGTGACCTCGGTGGAGGCGATTACCGATACCGTGTATCGCGTTCGATTAGTACCGGAAGCGGCATTTTCTTTCCGCGCCGGCCAGTATCTGATGGTAGTGATGGATGAGCGCGACAAGCGTCCGTTCTCTATGGCTTCCACGCCGTCAGAGCACGAGTTTATCGAGCTGCATATCGGTGCTTCTGAACTCAATCTGTATGCGATGGCGGTGATGGATCGCATTCTGAAAGAGCGTGAAATTGAGGTTGATATTCCGCATGGCGAAGCGTGGCTGCGCGATGACGAAGATCGCCCGCTGATTCTGATCGCCGGCGGTACCGGATTCTCTTATGTGCGTTCTATTCTGTTAACCGCGCTGGCGCGTAACCCGGATCGCGATATCGCCATTTATTGGGGCGGCCGCGAGGCTAAGCATCTGTACGATCTGGCCGAGCTGGAAGCGTTAAGCATCAAGCATCCGAATCTGCGCATCGAGCCGGTGGTCGAGCAGCCGGAAGAAGGGTGGCGTGGTCGCTCCGGTACGGTACTCACCGCCGTGCTGCAGGATTACGGTACGCTGGCCGAGCATGATATTTACATTGCCGGTCGTTTTGAGATGGCCAAAATTGCCCGCGACCTGTTCTGTAATGAGCGCGGCGCGCGTGAAGATCGCCTGTTTGGCGATGCGTTTGCGTTTATCTGAAAATAAAAAACCCGCCCCTGACAGGCGGGAAGAACGGCAACTAAACCCCCTCTAATCCATTATTGCCTGTTGGCTGGCAGGCAATAATGGCATCGAGTTTTTTCCTACATCCGCTCGAATACGGTGGCGATCCCCTGGCCTAAGCCGATACACATGGTCGCCAGACCGAACTGCGCGTCTTTGCGTTCCATCTGATTGATCAAGGTGGTGCTAATACGCGCCCCGGAACAGCCCAACGGGTGGCCGAGCGCGATCGCGCCGCCGTTAAGGTTGATCTTCTCGTCGATCTGCTCCATTAAGCCCAGATCTTTAATACACGGCAGGATCTGCGCGGCAAACGCTTCATTCATTTCAAAGACGTCGATATCGCTGGTGGATAATCCCGCTTTTTTCAGCGCCAGCTTTGAGGCCGGAACCGGGCCGTAACCCATAATGGACGGATCGCAGCCGACCACCGCCATTGAACGGACGCGAGCGCGCGGCTTCAGCCCCAGCTCGCGGGCGCGGCTTTCGCTCATCAGCAGCATTGCCGCCGCGCCGTCGGAAAGCGCGGAAGAGGTACCTGCCGTTACCGTGCCGGTCACCGGATCGAAAGCCGGTCTCAGCGCCGCCAGCGCTTCTACGGTGGTTTCCGGGCGGATCACTTCGTCATAATTAAAGGATTTCAGCACGCCATCGGCATCGTGGCCGCCGGTCGGGATAATCTCCGCCTTGAATGCCCCGGATTGCGTCGCCGCCCAGGCGCGAGCGTGGGAACGTGCGGCGAATTGATCCTGCATTTCACGGCTAATGCCGTGTAGACGCGCCAGCATTTCCGCGGTCAGCCCCATCATACCGGCGGCTTTCGCCACGTTACGGCTAAGGCCCGGATGGAAATCGACACCATGACTCATTGGCACATGGCCCATGTGCTCAACGCCGCCAATCAGGCAGACGCTGGCGTCGCCGGTCATGATCATACGGGCGGCATCGTGCAGCGCCTGCATGGAGGAACCGCACAGGCGGTTAACCGTTGTTGCCGGTACCGAGTGCGGTATTTCCGCCAACAGCGCGGCGTTACGCGCAATGTTGAAACCCTGCTCCAGCGTTTGTTGCACGCAGCCCCAGTAAATATCGTCAATCGCGCTCGCCTCAAGGGACGGGTTACGCGAGAGCAGGCTTCGCATCAGGTGTGCGGAGAGGTCTTCCGCACGCACGTTGCGAAAGGCGCCGCCCTTTGAACGGCCCATCGGGGTGCGAATTGCATCGACAATGACAACCTGTTCCATTGTGACTCCTTAAGCCGTTTTCAGTTCGCCAACCGGACGGGCTGGTTCTACTGGAGGATAATACGCTTCGTTATGACGGGCCTTATTACGCAGACCCTCCGGCACGGCATAAAGCGGGCCGAGGTGCTGGTATTGCTGCGCCATATCGAGATATTTTGCGCTGCCGATGGTGTCCAGCCAGCGGAATGCGCCGCCGTGGAACGGAGGGAAGCCCAGGCCGTATACCAGCGCCATATCCGCTTCCGCCGGGCTGGCGATAATACCTTCTTCCAGGCAGCGAACAACTTCGTTAACCATTGGGATCATCATGCGGGCGATAATCTCTTCATCGCTGAAATCGCGCTTCGGCTGGCTGACTTCGGCCAGCAGACTATCGACTGCGGCATCTTCTTCTTTCTTCGGCTTACCTTTACTGTCTTCTTTATAACGCCAGAAACCGAGGCCGTTCTTCTGGCCGAAACGGTTGGCGTCAAACAGCGCGTCGATCGCATCGCGATAATCTTTCTGCATCCGCTGTGGGAACCCCGCCGCCATTACCGCCTGAGCATGGTGCGCGGTATCGATGCCGACAACATCCAGCAGATAGGCCGGGCCCATCGGCCAGCCAAACTGTTTTTCCATCACTTTGTCGACTTTGCGGAAATCCGCGCCGTCGCGCAGCAGCTGGCTGAAGCCTGCGAAATAGGGGAACAGGACACGGTTAACGAAGAAGCCGGGGCAATCATTCACCACGATCGGTGTTTTGCCCATTTTGCTGGCCCAGGCCACGACTTTGGCAATGGTCTTGTCCGAAGTTTTCTCGCCGCGGATCACTTCAACCAGCGGCATGCGATGTACCGGGTTAAAGAAGTGCATACCGCAGAAATTCTCCGGGCGCTGCAGAACGCTGGCCAGCTCGCTGATAGGAATCGTTGAGGTGTTGGAAGCCAGCACGGTGTCCGGACGCACTTTCTCTTCGGTTTCCGCCAGTACCGCTTTCTTCACTTTCGGGTTTTCCACCACCGCTTCAACGACGACGTCCACGCGGTCAAAACCGCTGTATTCCAGCGTTGGCTGAATGGTGCTAATCACCCCGGCCAGCTTCAGGCCGTCGATTTTTCCGCGTTCCAGCTGTTTATTCAGCAGCTTCGCCGCTTCGGTCATGCCAAGGGTCAGCGATTTGTCGCTAATGTCTTTCATCACCACCGGCACGCCTTTCCAGGCTGACTGGTAAGCAATGCCGCCACCCATAATGCCGGCGCCTAATACGGCAGCGTGCTTCGGCGTCTCGACATCTTTAGTGAGTTTTTTCGCTTTCGCTTTGACGTACTGGTCGTTAAGGAAGATACCGACCAGTGCGCGCGCTTCGTTGGTGTGCGCCAGCGGAACAAAACTTTGGTTTTCCAGCTTCAGCGCGTCATCACGGCCAAGACGCGCGGCGGCTTCGATGGTTTTTACCGCGGTGATCGGCGCCGGGTAATGTTTTCCGGCGGTTTGCGCGACCATACCTTTGGCAATAGTGAAGCTCATGGCGGCTTCAATTTTGCTGAGCTTCAGCGGCTCCAGTTTCGGCTGACGTTTGGTTTTCCAGTCCAGGTCGCCATTAATCGCCTGGCGCAGAATCGCCAGCGCTCCGTCATGCAGTTTTTCCGCGGCAACAATGCCGTCAATGAGGCCAATTTTCAGCGCTTGATCGGCACCGACGTCTTTACCGGCGGCAATAATTTCCAGCGCGCTATCGGCGCCGAGCAGGCGCGGCAAACGTACGGAACCGCCGAAGCCAGGCATAATGCCCAACTTGGTTTCCGGCAGGCCGATGCGCAGATCCGGCGTGGCGAGGCGATAGTCGGTCGCCAGTACGCATTCGCAGCCGCCGCCCAGCGCGTAGCCGTTAACCGCTGACAGAGTAGGGACCGGTAAATCTTCCAGACGATTGAAGACGCTGTTGGCGAAGTGCAGCCACTGGCTCAACTGTTCTTCCGGCACCAGGAATAGAGAAAGGAATTCGGTGATATCGGCGCCGACAATAAAGGCCGCTTTTTCAGAGCGCAGCAGCAGCCCTTTGAGATCTTTTTGTTTTTCGAGTACGTCCAGCGCGTGACCGAGGCTGGCAACGGTTGCAGTATCAAGCTTGTTAACCGAGCCGGGGGCGTCGAAAACCAGTTCGGCAATGCCATCTTCCAGCCAGTCGAGGTACAGGGTGTCGCCTTTGTAGAGCATGTCAGTCTCCTGAATCCAGCAATATGATCTGGTCATACCAGATGACTCGGAGTGTGGAATTTATGTTAAGAAAATGCAAATTACTCTTTAAATAATTGCTGGTCGGATCACATCCGGTAGAAATCACCCGGCCTGGAGCCAATGTGCTAAGATGCGGAGAATCACGATCCAATAAAAGCAAAGGATAAAAGATGGAATCACTGGCCGCGCTTTATAAAAATCATATCGTTACCCTACAAGAACGTACCCGCAAAGTTTTAGATCGCTTCAAGCTGGATGCTCTGCTTATCCACTCCGGCGAGCTGATCAATGTCTTCCTCGACGATCATCCGTATCCGTTTAAGGTTAACCCGCAGTTTAAGGCGTGGGTGCCGGTGACCCAGGTGCCAAACTGCTGGCTGCTGGTGGATGGCGTGAATAAACCGAAACTGTGGTTCTATCTGCCGGTCGATTACTGGCACAACGTTGAGCCGCTGCCGACCTCTTTCTGGACTGAGGAAGTGGATGTTATTGCGTTGCCGAAAGCCGATGGCATTGGCGGTCAACTGCCCGCGGCGCGTGGCAACATAGCGTATATCGGCCCGGTGCCGGAACGTGCTTTAGGTCTGGAGATCGCGGCAGACAAAATCAACCCGAAAGGCGTTATCGACTATCTGCACTATTATCGCGCTTACAAAACCGACTATGAGCTGGCCTGTATGCGTGAAGCGCAGAAATCGGCGGTGAACGGCCATCGCGCGGCCCACGAAGCTTTCCAGTCGGGGATGAGCGAGTTCGATATTAATCAGGCTTACCTGACGGCGACCGGTCATCGCGATACCGACGTCCCTTACAGCAATATCGTGGCGCTGAATGAGCATGCGGCCGTATTGCACTACACCAAGCTGGATCACCGTGCGCCAACTGAAATGCGTAGCTTCCTGTTGGATGCGGGCGCAGAGTACAACGGCTATGCCGCGGACCTGACTCGTACCTGGGCAGGCCACAGCGACAACGATTTCGCGCAGCTGATTAAAGACGTTAACGACGAGCAACTGGCGCTGATTAGCACCATGAAGGCTGGCACCAGCTACGTTGATTACCATATTCAGTTCCATCAGCGCATCGCAAAGCTGCTGCGTAAACACCAGCTAGTGACCGGCATGAGCGAAGAGGCGATGGTGGAAAACGATCTGACCGGGCCGTTTATGCCACACGGGATTGGTCATCCGCTGGGCCTGCAGGTTCATGATGTCGCCGGTTTCATGCAGGACGATACCGGTACGCATCTGGCGGCGCCGTCGAAGTATCCTTACCTGCGCTGCACCCGTATTCTCGAACCGCGTATGGTGTTGACTATCGAACCAGGCATCTACTTTATTGAGTCGCTGTTGGCGCCATGGCGTGAAGGGCAGTTCAGCAAGCACTTCAACTGGCAGAAAATTGAAGCCATGAAGCCGTTTGGCGGGATTCGTATCGAAGATAACGTGGTGGTTCACGAAAACAGCATCGAAAATATGACGCGCGACCTGAAACTGGCGTAATGGAAAGTTGGTTGGTGCCGGCCGCGCCGGTGAGCGTTGTTGAAGAGATCAAAAAGAGCCGTTTCATCACGCTGTTGGCGCATACCGACGGCGTGGCGGCGGCGAAAGCGTTTGTCGAATCGGTCAGGGCTGAGCACCCGGACGCTCGTCACCACTGCGTGGCATGGGTTGCCGGGCCTCCTGATGATTCACAGCAGCTGGGTTTCTCTGACGATGGCGAACCGGCGGGAACGGCAGGTAAACCCATGCTGGCGCAGCTGATGGGCAGCGGCGTCGGCGAGATAACCGCGGTGGTGGTGCGCTACTACGGTGGTATTCTGCTGGGTACCGGCGGTCTGGTGAAGGCCTATGGCGGCGGTGTCCATCAGGCGCTTGCGCAGTTGAAAACGCAGCGCAAGACGCCGTTAACCGCATATACTTTGCAATGTGAATACGGACAGCTGGCCGGGGTAGAAGCGTTGCTGGCGCAGTTCTCGGGCATTATTGTGGAAAGCGAATATCAGGCGTCTGTGCAACTGCGCGTCGCGCTTCCGCAAGCTGAAGTGGCCTCTTTTTCGACAAAACTGGCTGATTTTAGTCGTGGTTCATTGCAATTACTGAAGATTGACGAATAATCCCCACCTGATTTTTTTGTAACCCAAAGGAAGCGCCAGAGATGCATTTTCGCGCGATAACCCGAATCGTTGGACTGTTGGTCATCTTATTTTCGGGGACAATGATTGTCCCGGGATTAGTGGCCTTGATATATCGCGATGGCGCGGGGCGAGCTTTCACCCAAACCTTCTTTGTTGCCCTGGCGATTGGCTCCATGCTGTGGTGGCCGAACCGCAAGCAAAAAGGCGAACTGAAATCCCGCGAGGGGTTTCTGATTGTCGTGCTGTTCTGGACCGTGTTGGGCAGCGTCGGTGCGTTACCGTTTATCTTTGCTGAACAGCCTAATCTGACGGTGACGGATGCCTTTTTTGAATCCTTCTCCGGCTTAACCACTACCGGCGCGACGACGCTGGTGGGACTGGACTCACTGCCTCATGCCATCCTGTTCTATCGCCAGATGCTGCAGTGGTTCGGCGGTATGGGGATCATCGTGCTGGCGGTGGCGATTTTGCCTATCCTCGGCGTCGGTGGGATGCAGCTCTACCGGGCGGAAATGCCGGGCCCGTTGAAAGACAATAAAATGCGCCCGCGTATTGCCGAGACGGCAAAAACGCTGTGGCTTATTTATGTCTTATTAACCGTCGCCTGCGCATTGGCGCTGTGGTTTGCCGGAATGCCGGCATTCGACGCGATTGGTCATAGCTTTGCGACCATCGCTATCGGCGGCTTCTCAACTCACGATGCCAGCGTCGGCTACTTTAATAGCCCGATGATTAACTCCATCATCGCCATCTTCCTGCTGATCTCCGGCTGTAACTATGGCCTGCACTTTTCGCTATTAAGTGGACGCAGTTTGCGGGTTTACTGGCGTGACCCGGAATTCAGAATGTTTATCGGTGTTCAGCTAACCCTGGTTATCGTCTGTACACTGGTATTGTGGCTACATAATGTCTACGGCTCGGTGTTAACAACGCTGAACCAGGCGTTCTTCCAGGTGGTATCGATGGCGACGACCGCTGGGTTTACTACCGATAGTATTGCGCGTTGGCCACTGTTCTTGCCGGTATTGCTGCTATGCTCTGCGTTTATCGGCGGCTGCGCCGGGTCAACGGGCGGTGGCTTAAAGGTCATTCGTATCCTGTTGCTGTTTAAGCAGGGGAATCGTGAGCTTAAGCGCCTGGTGCACCCGAATGCGGTCTATAGCATTAAGCTAGGCAACCGTGCGCTACCGGAACGTATTCTGGAAGCCGTGTGGGGATTTTTTTCCGCCTATGCGCTGGTCTTTATCATTAGTATGCTGGCTATTATTGCGACTGGGGTTGATGACTTCTCTGCCTTTGCTTCAGTTGTGGCGACATTGAACAACCTGGGGCCTGGTCTTGGGGTCGTTGCTGATAACTTTGCGACAATGAACCCGGTCGCGAAATGGATCCTGATTGCTAACATGCTGTTTGGTCGTCTGGAAGTGTTCACCTTATTGGTGCTCTTTACTCCCACTTTCTGGCGCGAATAACAGGAGTGCTCGTGAAAACTTTAATTCTTTTCTCCACCCGGGATGGGCAGACCCGTGAAATTGCCTCCTACCTGGCTTCTGAACTCAAAGAGCTGGGGGTTGATGCGGATACTGTGAACCTGAACCGTACCGAGACGGTTGAGTGGCATCATTACGATCGGGTGGTGATTGGCGCTTCTATTCGCTACGGGCACTTTCATCCAGCGCTGGATCGCTTTGTGAAAAAGCATCTGGCATCTCTGCAGGCGTTGCCGGGGGCGTTCTTCTCGGTAAACCTGGTGGCGCGCAAACCGGAAAAGCGCACCCCGCAAACCAACAGCTATACGCGCAAGTTTCTCCTTAACTCGCCGTGGCAGCCGCAGAGCTGCGCGGTATTTGCCGGTGCGCTGCGTTATCCGCGATATCGCTGGTACGATCGAATGATGATTCGCTTAATTATGAAGATGACCGGCGGGGAAACGGATACCAGTAAAGAAGTGGTTTATACCGATTGGCCGCAGGTGGCCAGATTTGCCCGAGAAATCGCGCAAATGACGAGCAAATAGCGCGTAAAACTCGCGTTATGGTGGAAAATCGAGCGAACGAAAAGTTTTTTTGAATTTCCTCTTGTCACTTCAGAATTACTCCCTATAATGCGCCACCACTGACACGGAACAACGGCAAACAAGCCGCCGGGTCAGCGGGGTTCCGGTGAGAACCTCGCGGAGAAAAGCAAAAATAAATGCTTGACTCTGAGGCGGGAAAGCGTAATATGCACACCCCGCGCCGCAGCGAAAAACGAAGCGGCACTGCTCTTTAACAATTTATCAGACAATCTGTGTGGGCACTCAAAGTGACATG